>JAEWHY010000534.1 GCA_023387555.1 Pseudomonadota bacterium | reverse complement strand
GGTGACGAGGTTGTCGTGGCTAAGCATCACGCCCTTGGCCTTGCCGGTGCTGCCGCCGGTGTAGAAAATTCCGGCAAGGTCGGAGCCGCCACGACCCGCGTCCTCTGCGGGCTCTGCCGCCGCGATCAGCGTCTCGTAGCCGCCAAAGCCGTCGGGCGTAGCGCCATCGCCGATGTGCAGCAGCATTCGTAACGCCGGCACGCGTTCGCGGATCGCCTGCGCGATCGACACGAAATGATCGTCGACGATCAGGATTTCCGCGCCGGAATCCTCCAGAATGTATTGCAGTTCCGGCAGGGCGAGCCGGGTATTCAGCGGCACGATGGCGCCGCCGGCCCAGGGGATCGCGTAATAGATCTCAAAATAGCGGTGGCTGTTGAGCGCCAGAAGCGCAACGCGTCCGCCCTTCGAAAGGCCGCCGTCACGCAAGACCGACGCGGCGCGGGCGACGCGTGAGGTCTCCTCGCACCAGGAATAGCGGTGCATGCCGTCGATGACGGCAATGCCGTGCGCTTTGACCTGCGCGGCACGGCGCAGTCCCTGGGTTAGTCGTCCTCCCGTCATGCCTTATTTCGTTTATCGGAATGGCATATCACTGGATGGTACAATATCGGCTTGCTAGTTTGCGCGCAAGAAAGGTGAAGGCGGCGCGAACAGCCGCCGCCAAAAGGAAACGTCATGGCGGTTGGCCTCGAAATCTCGGCAATTTTGGCGCGCCATGTGCGCACGGCGGACGTGCCCGCGGACGCACGCGCGACCACCCGTCGCGCCGTCATCGATGCGATCGGGGTGATGACCGCGGCCAGCGGCCTCGGCGAAGGCTGCGATGCCTTTGCGGCGCTGGCGCAGGACTGCGGCGAAGGCGGACGCTGCACAATGCTTGGCTTCGACATCCGCACATCGCCGGTCATGGCCGCCTTTGCGAACGGTGCGATGGCGCATGCAATGGATTTCGAGGACACCCACGATGCGACGCTGGTGCATCCGCATGCGGCCGTGGTGCCGGCGGCGCTGGCGATCGCCGAGCATGTTGGCAAAGTCAGCGGGCGCGATTTCCTCGATGCGGTGGCGATCGGCGCCGATCTGTCGTGCCGGCTCGCGCTCGGCCTCGTGGAAAGCGTCGAGAAGCGCGGCTTCTATTTCATCCCGATGCTGAGCGCCTATGGCGCGGCGGCGGCCGCTTCGCGCTTGCTCGGGCTTTCGGACGCGCAGATCGTGCAAGGTCTTGCGCTGGCTTCGTGTCAGGCCGTGTTCAGCGATGCGCTGGTGTCCTATCCGCCGTCGCATCTGCGCGCGGTACGCGACGGCTTCAGTGCACGCGCGGGTGTCACTGCGGCGTTGCTGGCGGCGCGCGGCGTCGAAGCCTTCGCGCGGCCGATCGAGGGACCCGGCGGGCTCTATGCGAATTTCGCACGCGGCCAGTTCGATGCGGAGCGCATGTTGCATGGGCTTGGCGAGCGCTACGAAGGCGCCGCGGTGAGTTTCAAGCCATGGCCCTCCTGCCGTGGCACCCACGCATGCGTGGAGGCGGCGCTGTCGCTGCGGCGGCAGCATGCGTTCGATCCGCAGGATGTGGAACGGATCGACGTGACAGTCAGCCCGTTCTTCGCGGTCCTGTGCGAGCCGCAGTCGCAAAAGGCGCGTCCCAAGACCGCGATCGACGCCAAATTTTCGATCCCGTTCACTGTCGCGGTCGCGCTCGCGGAAGGCGATGTCGGGTTGCAGGACTTTTCGAAAGAGCGGCTGGCCGATCCGCTGCTGCATGTACTGGCGGATCGGGTTCATCATACGGTGGAAAAATCCTGGACTCTGGATCAGTCGACGCGTGGCGTCCTGACGCTGTCGCTCAGCGACGGCCGCAAGCTCTCATGCGCGGTGACCGATCCGCTCGGCCATCCGGACAATCCGATGGATGACGGCGCGATGCAGCGCAAGTTCGCGCAGTGTGTTGCGCAGGCGCGGCATCCGATGGACGCCGCGGCCGTTCAGCAGCTGGTCGAACGCCTCGCCAGCCTCGAGGGCATGGCGGACGTGCGCGATCTCTTTGCTTAAAGCACCGCGTAATAGTCGAAGATCGAATGGTCGCTGCGCCGCTCGGCGGAGCCCACGATGATGGTGCGCGTCAGCCAGTCGTGTACGCCAACCGGCGTCTCGAAGGTTGGCGCGATCCGCATGTAATATTCCGACGGCTCGACCGGCTCGAGCGCTTCCTGGCGCGCGGCGACGTCCGGCGGCGCGTGGCGGAAGCCACGGTTCATCATGTAGATCGGCGTGCCGTCGTCGGCTTCCAGCATGTAGCGCGCGTCGAAGCCGACGGTGTGGTCGCCGCGATAGAGAGCCCAGTCGGCGCCGCTGTTCGGGACAACGCGGCCGTTGAGGCGCGGGCCTTCAACCGTTCCGCCCGCGGCCGAGACGAAGCCGCGAATGCCACCTTGCGGCAGTGGTCCGAACTTCTGCCGGATGCCGAGCTGCATCTTGATCCTGAATACGAATTCCAGCTTGGGCGTGACCGGTGCCATGTTTCCTCCAGTTGTTTGTCTTCGCCCGGCGATGGCCGTTGCGAGTCCGGACCGTTGTCAGCCCGATTTTGGAATGTCATTCTGCTAAACGAAATCTGGCGCTGTCAACGACGCGGAGCGGCCGAGCCATGCCGTGGGAGGATGAATGTCCGCTGCCAATGCATCGCAGGGCGATACGGCATTCGATTACGTAATCGTGGGCGGCGGGTCCGCCGGCTGCGTGCTCGCGGCGCGGCTGAGCGAGGATCCCGGCGTGCGCGTCTGCCTGATCGAGGCCGGACCGCGCGACACGCATCCGCTGATTCATATTCCGCTGGGCGTGACCTGGCTGATCAGGCACAAGCGGCTGAACTGGTGCTACTGGTCGGCGCCGCAACAGCATGTGGCGGACCGAAAGATCTTCCTGCCGCGCGGGCGCGTGCTCGGCGGCTCGAGTTCGATCAACGGCACGATCTATATCCGCGGCCACCGCTCCGACTATGACGACTGGGCGGCGTGGGGCAACTCGGGCTGGTCCTATGCCGAGGTGCTGCCGTATTTCCGCAAGTCCGAAAACAACGAGCAGTTCACAGCGTCGCCCTATCACGGCGTCGGCGGGCCGATGAATGTGTCGGACTGCGAAAGCTACAATCCGCTCACCGACATGATGCTGGAGGCCGCGGATTCGCTGCAGTTTCCGCGCACGGAGGACTTCAACGGGCGCGAACAGGAAGGTTTCGGCCGCCGCCAGGTCACGGTGCGCAACGGCCGGCGCGAATCCACTGCAACGGCTTTCCTGCGCGATGCGGGCAAGCGGAAAAACCTGACGGTCATCTGCGATGCCCTGGTGTCACGCGTTGTCTTCGACGGCAAGCGCGCGACCGGCGTTGAGATCATTCACGCGGGCGAGCGGCGGCAAATCGAAGGGCGCCGCGAAGTCATCCTGTCCGCCGGCGTGTTCGCTTCTCCGGCGATCCTGATGCGGTCCGGGATCGGCGACGGCGCGGAGCTGCAAAGGCACGGCATCGAGACGCTGCATCACGCGCCGCAGGTCGGTCGCAACCTGCAGGACCACATCTCCTCGCCCGTGCAATATTCGACGCCGACGACGATCCCCTATGGCATCTCGTGGCGCACGCTGCCCTGGCTCGCGAGTAGTGTCGTGAACTACGCGCTGTTCCGGCGCGGCATCTTCGCCAACACGGCGCTGCATGCCGGCGGCTTCGTGCGCTCGAAGCCGGGGCTCGACCGCCCGGACATCCAGTTCATCCTGATGCCCGCCGAGCGCACGCCCGACGGACGCATGGGAATTGGCCACGGCTACGGGCTCATCGCGATCCTGCTGCGGCCCAAGAGCAGCGGTACGGTCACGCTTGCGGGACCCGATCCGGAGCTTGCGCCCGTGATCGATCCCGCCTTCTACAGCGAGCCGGACGACCTCGACGATATGGTCCGCGGACTTCGGCTTGCGCGCCGCCTTCTCGAGGCGTCGGCCTGGGCCCCGCTGCGCGGCGCGGAAATCCGGCCCGGCCCCGCGGTGCAGAGCGAGGCCGCACTGAAGGATTACATCCGCGCTTCGTCGCAGACCTGCTTTCATCCGGTCGGCACCTGCGCGATGGGCAAAGATGCGCGGCACGTCGTCGATGCCGAGTTGCGGGTTCGGGGCATCGAGGGATTGCGGGTGGTCGATGCCTCGATCATTCCGCGCATGATCGGCGGCAACACCAATGCGCCTGTCATCATGATTGCGGAGAAGGCCGCCGACATGATCCGGGATCGGCCCCCTCTGCCGGCGGCGCAGGGTGTCTGACCTCGGAGGAACCCCGGCGGACCGGCCAACGTTCTGAATCCAGAGGCTTTTCACGAAGCCGCGAAGCGGTGGCGCGGGCCGGGCGCATCGGTTAAAAGGCCGCCATGCAGACCTACGAACGCAAACCCCTGACCCCTCCCGACGGGCACAAGAAGGTGCTCCTGCATTCTTGCTGCGCGCCCTGCTCCGGCGAGGTGATGGAAGCCATGCTGGCCTCCGGGATCGACTACACGATCTTCTTCTACAATCCGAACATCCATCCGGAGCGCGAATATCTGCTGCGCAAGGAGGAGAATGTCCGCTTCGCCGAGAAGCATGGCGTGCCATTCGTGGATGCGGATTACGACAAGGACAACTGGTTCGCGCGCGCCAAGGGCATGGAATGGGAACCGGAGCGCGGCATCCGTTGCACCATGTGCTTCGACATGCGTTTCGAGCGCACCGCGCTCTATGCGCACGAGCACGGCTTCCCGGTGATGACTTCCTCGCTCGGGATCTCGCGCTGGAAGAACATGGCGCAGATCAACGATTGCGGTCACCGCGCGGCCGGCCGTTACGACGGCCTGAGCTACTGGGATTTCAACTGGCGCAAGGGCGGCGGCGCCGCCCGCATGATCGAGATTTCGAAGCGCGAAGAATTCTATCAGCAGGAATATTGCGGTTGCGTCTATTCGCTGCGCGATACCAACCTGCATCGGCGCAGCCAGGGCCGTGAGCCGATCGAGATCGGAACGAAGTTTTACGGCCGCGAAGGCAGCGATCAGGAGTGATCTGCATCCGCATTGCGCAATCTGCATTGCGCAATGTTGGGTCTGCCACGTCTACGAAGGAGCGGGCCGTCAGGCGGCTCGCCGGCGCAGCAGCCCGCCTTTCGGCGCAAACAGAAACGCCATCAGGAAGAACAGCGCCTGCAGCAGCACGATGCAGGCGCCGGTCGCGCCGTCGATGTGGAAGCTGACGAGGGTGCCGATGAAAGCCGAGGTCAGCGCCACGGCGGCGGCGATGATCAGCATGCGCTCGAACGAGTCGGTCAGGAGATAGGCGGTGGCGCCGGGCCCGATCAGCATCGCGATGACCAGAATGATGCCGACGGCCTTCAGCGAAGCCACGATGGTGAGCGCAAGCAGCACCAGCAGGCCGTAGTGCAGGACGCGAACCGGCAGGCCGATCGAGCGCGCGTGGTTCGGATCGAAACAATAGAGCAGGAGGTCGCGCCGCTTCAGGAGGACGATGGCCAGCGTGCCACCCGCGACGACAGCGGTCTCGATCAGGTCGCGCGCCGTGACCCCGAGCACATTGCCGAACAGGATGTGATTGAGGTGCTGGTCGGTCTCGACCTTTGTGAAGATGACGAGGCCGAAGCCGAACATGCCGGAAAACACGATGCCCATGACCGTGTCTTCCTTGATGCGGCTGTTCTCCTTCAGGTAGCCGGTAAAGATCGCGCAACTCAGACCGGCGACGAAGGCGCCGATCGCCAGCGGGATATTCAGGATATAGGCGACCACGATTCCCGGCAGCACCGCATGCGAGATGGCGTCGCCCATCAGCGACCAGCCTTTCAGCACGAGGTAGCAGGACAGGACGGCGCACACCGCCGCGACCAGAAGCGAGACCATCAATGCGCGCTGCATGAACGGATAGGACAGCGGCATCGCGAAGAAGTCGTAGATCAGGGTCATGCCGCGGCCTCCGCTGCGGCGTGGCGTCGCCGGCGTGCCGCGAGGGTCCCGTGCTTGGGCGCGAAGACAAAAGCCGTGAGGAAGACCAGTGTCTGCAGCGTGACGATGACGCCGCCGGTCGCGCCGTCGAGGAAGTAGCTGAGATAGGCGCCGAGAAAGCTGGTGCTGACGCCGAGCGCGATGGCGATCAGGATCAGCCGGCCGAACCGGTCGGTCAGGAGATAGGCGGTGGCCCCGGGCGTCACCACCATCGCAATCACCAGACATGCGCCGACGGTCTGCAGGGCCGCCACGGTGCAGGCCGAGAGCAGGGTGAAGAATACGATCTTCAGGACGCCGGTCTTGATGCCGATCGAGCGCGCGTGGCTTTCGTCGAAGAAAGTGACCATCAGATCTTTCCAGATCAGGGCCAGAACAACGAGGGAGACCGCTGCGATGATCGCGACCTGCACCACATCCTCGTCGGAAATGGCGAGGATATTGCCGAGCACGATGGTCTGGATCGACACCGACGTCGGCCAGATCGAGGCCATCAGAAGGCCGAGCGCGAACAGCGCGGTGAAGACCAATCCGATCACGGCATCCTCGCGCAGCCGCGACTTCTGCTTGACGAATTGCATGGCCAGGGAGGCTAGGATGCCGGCGAAGAAGGCGCCGACCGCGAACGGCGCGCCGAGGATATAGGCGCCGGCGACACCCGGCACGATCGAATGGGCCAGCGCGTCGCCCATCAGCGACCAGCCCTTGAGCATGAGATAGGCCGACAGGAAGGCGCAGACGCCGCCGACCAGCGCGCTCACCCACATCGCCTTCAGCATGTAATTGTAGCTGAACGGCACCAGCAGTTCGGCCAGAAGTTCGCTCATGTCCCGCCCCGGTCCTTTGGACCCGAGTCCTTCGCGGTTTCGGCCTTGTCGCCGTAGAACACCAGCGGGCGCTCGTCGTCGGTGAGGACGGTGACGCTGCGCGCGTCGTCATCGTCGTGCAACTGCCGGCCGCCGAGCTGGAAGTTGCGCAGCACGCCGCCGAAGGCGCGTTCCAGATTCTTCTGCGTGAATACGTCCGAGGTCGGGCCGGCCGCCAGCACGGTGCGGTTGATCAGCACCACCTGGTCGCAGAAGTCCGGCACGCTGCCCAGATTGTGGGTTGAGACCAGCATCAGATGACCGGAGGCGCGCAATTCGCGCAGGAGGCCGATGATCGCGGTCTCGGTCTTCACGTCGACGCCGGTGAACGGCTCGTCGAGCAGGATGATCCGGCCTTCCTGTGCGAGCGAGCGGGCGAGAAACACCCGCTTCTTCTGCCCGCCCGAGAGTTCGCCGATCTGGCGATGGCGATAGGCCCTCATGCCGACCCGCTCCAGCGCCTCGTCCACCTTATAGCGGTCGGCGCGGGAGGGCATGCGCAGGAAGTTCATGTGGCCGTAGCGGCCCATCATCACCACGGTCTCGACCAGGACCGGGAAGTTCCAATCGACATCCTCGCTCTGTGGGACATAGGCGACGATGTTCTTGCGGATCGCCTCATCGACCGGAAGCCCGCACAGCGTCACCGCTCCGGTGGAGGGCCGCACGAAGCCCATGATCGCCTTGAAGATCGTCGATTTGCCGCTGCCGTTGACGCCGACCAGGGCGCAGATGGTGCCGGGATCGAGATCGAAGCTCGCGTCTTTGACCGCGGTAAAGCCATTCGGATAGGTCACGCTGAGATTGCGTACCGAAATCGACGCGCCGAGCGAGGTCTCGCTCGGCCGCGTGAGGCTTTGTATGGGCGCGGTCACGAGCCGGAACCTCTCATTTTCCGAAGCCTTTGGCGATAGTCTCGACCGTCACCTTGAGCAGATCGAGATAGGACGGCACCGGCCCGTTCTCGGCGCTGAGCGAGTCGACATAGAGCACGCCGCCGTATTTCGCGCCGGTCTCGCGCGCGACCTGCTTGGCGGCGCGGTCCGAGATCGTGCTCTCGCTGAACACCACCGGGATCTTGTTCTTGCGTACGAGGTCGATCACCTTGCGCACCTGCTTCGGCGTGCCCTGTTCGTCGGCGTTGATCGGCCAGAGATAGGCTTCTTTCATCTTGTAGTCGCGGGTCAGGTAGCTGAAGGCGCCCTCGCTCGAAACCAGCCAGCGCTGATTGTCCGGAATTGCAGCAAGGCGCTTGCGCAAAGGCTCGTCCAGCGCCTTGATCTTCGCAGCATAGTCCGCCGCATTCCTGTTGTAGGCGTCGGCGTTTTTCGGATCGAACTGGACCAGCGCCTTGCGAATGTTCTCGACATAGATCAGCGCATTGGCCGGCGACATCCAGGCGTGCGGGTTGGGCTTGCCGGTATAGGGGCCTTCGGAGATGCCGACCGGCTCGATGCCTTCGGTGACGACGACGCTCGGCACCTCTTTGATATTGCCGAAGAAGCGCTCGAACCATCGCTCGAGATTGAAGCCGTTCCACAACACGAGATCGGCCGCCTGCGCCTTCACGATGTCGAGCGGCGTCGGCTGGTAATCGTGAATCTCGGCGCCGGGCTTGGTGATCGATTCGACGATGGCCCGGTCACCCGCGACGTTCTGCGCGATGTCCTGGATCACGGTGAAGGTGGTCACCACGCGAAACGGCTTGCCGGGGGCTGATTGCGCCACCGCGCCCAGGGGCAACAGTACAGCGGTAGCCAGCATGGCCGCGATGGCACCGGCGGCCATGCGGGACATCGAAAAACTCATCAAAAGCCTCCTCGGTCCAGAACGATATATCGGTGTGACTTCTGCAATTGCAAATTAGTCGCAATAATGTTGACAGCCAATACCTCCTTCGTCAACCTTATTGCGAACGGTTCGCAATAAGGCGGCTCCGTTCAGAAGCCCGGGCCATCCGGCCGGCAGCATGGCCCGGCGCTTCAGGAGACAGGGAAGAGGTATCTGTGGATCTTCAAATGGTGAAAACAGGCTGCCGCATGAGGAGTCGCGCGGCGGCGACGGTGGCGCTTGGCCTCGTGTGGGCCGGGACTGCAACCGCGCAGGAGCCGGACAAGAGCGGCTACACGTTGTTCAATCCCACGCCGAAAAATTTGCTGCGGGATATGACGACCGACCGGCCCGACCTGACGGAGAGTCCGTTCACGGTGGACGCCGGGCACGTCCAGGTCGAGTCCACGCTGTTCGGCTATGGCCGCTCAAGGGCGGATGCCGACGGCACGGCGACCAAGTCGTACGAATACGGGACCACCAATATCCGCGTCGGTCTGACCAACTCCGCCGAATTCAACGTCGTGATCCAGCCGCATGGCGTGGTGCAGACGCGCCCTGTTGACCCGATCGACCGGACAAGGGTGTCGGGGATCGGCGGTGTCGACCTGCGCATGAAGATCAACCTGTGGGGCAACGACACATTCGGCGATCCGGGGACGACCGCGCTTGCCCTGTTGCCGTTCCTCACCCTTCCGACCGACCGGGACAATGGGATCAGCCCGGATCGCATCGAGGGCGGCCTGATTGTGCCCTATGCGCTGAAACTGTCGGAAAAATTCGGGCTCGGCATCAATGGTGGTTTCCATGTCGTCAGCGACGGCCCGGATGGCGGCCATCACACCGAGTGGCTGGCATCGGCTGCGCTGTCCTACGAATGGTCCGAAAAGTTCGGCACCTATTACGAGGTGGCGGGGCGCTTCAACACGCAAGATCCGCGCGGCGAGGCGGTCGTCCTGGCTACCGGCTTCACCTACAAGCTGGCGGATAATCTGCAGCTCGATGGCGGTGTGAACTTCGGCGTCACCAAGGCCGCGGACCGGATCAACCCGTTCCTGGGTCTGTCGGTCCGGTTCTGACCGGCGAAGCTGCGTTCAGGGAAACACCTGATAGCGGATGGAAGGAGCCGGACGCGGCGATGCGTTCGTCACCGTAACAGCAACCGGCTGCACCTGTGCGGCCGGCACTTCAGTCCGTGCCTTTGGCGCGGACTGATCGCGCGAGAGCGTAGAATGCGTCCCGGCCAGGGAGAAGATCAGGGCCAGCGTCCACATCGCGATCGAAATCAGCGAGGTCCACAGCGCGAAGGTCAGGTAGGTATCCCGCAGGACCGTCGCGCTCGCCCATTGCGCATAGGCCTCTGGCGGCCGGAAATTCTTGTCGATGTAGAGCCACATCTCGGTCCTTCGATAGTCCTTGGTCAGCGCTTCGCGTGCTTTGAGGACCAGAACGAAAGCCATGATGGTGGTCAGGAAGCCCCCGGCCTGGAAAGCCAGCCGCGGATTGAACGACATCCCGGTCATGACACAGAAGATGCCGAGCGAGGCGAAGCCGCAGGCGCGCAACACGGTCTCGTACGCGACGCGTCGCATATGTTCCATCTGGTCGCCTCTCGTGGGCCTGTGCAGGCTAGCAAAACACCGGCGCCGCTGCCGCTCACGAACCGGTGTGCGCGGCCCTCACGCCCATGAGCTCAGCAGGCCCAATGCGAACAGGACGGAGGCTATCCCGGCCGCGTTCTTGGCGGCGATCAGCAGCATGGTCTCGAACCGTTCGCAGGCGACCGCCCGTCCGACCTCGCCGATTGGCCGCTGATCGGGCTCCATCACCTGCCAGGGCTCTGTTGCCACCACCCGGTCCTCGGTCAGGAACAGCGCCCTGACCAGCATGACGCCGGCGAAAAACATCGCCACGGAGGCGCCGAGGACGAGGGACAGCGGAGGGTTGAAGCTGTAGGCGAGCATCAGAATGACCGCGGCGAAGGCCGCTACGCCGGCGTCACGGGCGATCGTAAAGAACGCAAAGCGTGCGAAATTATCCATGCGGGTCTCCCTGAATACGGACACCTGCCCTATTGAACCGATACGCCCTTGATATCCGATTACAGAATGTCAGTGTTGTGCCGCTGCCCAAACCATCCGATGGAACGCGGCCGCCCTCAGGCTGGTTCCGGAAAGCGGCAGGAAAACGTCACGGCGCCGGGGTTTGGCGCACGTTCGCGAGAGCATCCGCCGGAGGATTTGATGCGTCTTCCTCGCGCAACGGTGCGTACCTTGCCTCGCCCCGCGGGCGAGTCCCCGATAAAGAGCCGCTACAGCCCGATGCTGAGAAAGTTACCGATCGCCGGCAGGGTCAGGATCGCGGTGCCGGCCAGCCAGATCCACAGCGAGGTGATGGTCGAGTCGTCCTTGGCTCCGATGTAGCGCTCGTACAGGGCGGCCGGGATGCCGCCGAGGATGACGGTGCCGGTCGACAGCATCAGCGAGGCGAAATAGGCGATTGCCGCGGTCGACTCGAACAACGGCGCCGACATCAGGTAGATCGACACCTGGAAGACGATCACGAAGAACGGATTGAAGATGCCGTTGATCATGCCGAAGAAGGCAATGCCGATGTAATAGAAGCTGCGTTCGTTCATTGACCGACACCCACCTTCAGGAGGCCGGTGGCAAAGAAGACAATGAACAGCAGAAGCCGCAGCCAGAACATCCAGACGAATCCGAACAGCCACAGCACGACCGGCGCCGTCGCCTTCGGCGTGACATGGGCGAACACCTTCAGGAATGGATCGGTGATCGCGCAGAAGGCGCGCCAGATGTAATTCTTGGAATCCGGTTGGACGAACAGTCCCAGCAAGGCGCGGCCGAGCATCGTGTACATCACGACCGCGAGGACGAAGTTCGGCAGATTGAAGTACCAGAGGCTCCAGAACGAGGATTGCACGCGCTGACCCGATTTCGTGGCTCGACCTAAGCTCTAAAGCAAAGCGTGAATGTGGTCTCGTAAAAAAGCAACGGGGCCCGGATGACCGGGCCCCGTCTTGTTTGACGCCTTCTTGAAGAGGCTCAGTCCTTTTCCTGCAGCACCGTGCGGCCGCGGGGCTTGCGGATTTCGTCGACGAAGGCCTGCATCTCCTTCGACGGCTCCTTGCCCATCAGGCTGACGATGTAGATCAGCGCGAAGCCGACCGGCATGCCGATCAATCCCGCGGCGATGTTGTTGATGCCGAACCA
Organism: Pseudomonadota bacterium; assembly: GCA_023387555.1. Classification (GTDB taxonomy): domain Bacteria; phylum Pseudomonadota; class Alphaproteobacteria; order Rhizobiales; family Xanthobacteraceae; genus Pseudorhodoplanes. The sequence goes on along the minus strand of JAEWHY010000534.1, from coordinate 5,382 downwards.
TCCGACCTTGCTGGCCATCGGGTGCGACAGGGCAACCCAGCTATCCATCGCGTTCGGGGCGGCCATCGCCTTGGTCAGGTCGACCAGCGGATTGCCGGCCGGGTTGGGCAGCGACCACATGCCGAGATACTTCACACCGAAGCCGGGGAAATACCGCGTCACGACCAGGTAGAGCAGGGCGATGCCGAAGCCGCCGATGATGCCGGCAATGGCGCCACCGGTCGTTGCCCGTTTCCACCAGATGCCCATCACGAGCGCCGGGAAGTTACCGGCCATCGCCAGCGAGAACGCCCAGCCCACCATCGCCAGGATGTCACCCGGTCTGGTGGCTGCGGTCGCTGCCGCCGCAATCGCCACGACCAGAAGCAGGACGCGGGCGACAGTGAGGCGGCGCACCGTCGGCGCGTTCGGATCGATCATCTTGTAGTAGATGTCGTGCGACAGCGCGTTGGCGATGGCGAGCAGCAGGCCGTCCGCGGTCGAAAGCGCGGCGGCAAGACCGCCGGCTGCGACCAGGCCCGAGATCACATACGGCAGACCCGCGATTTCCGGGGTCGACAGCACGATCACGTCGGTATTGATGACGAAGTCCTGCAGGCGCACGACCTCGGTGCCGGCTGCTTTACACGCATCGAGCACGGCCTGCAGACTGGCGGCATTCTTGCCGCAGACCTGGATCAGGCCGAGTTCGCCCCATGTGAACATCCAGGGACGGATGTCCGCCACGTTGCGGCCGATGATGTTGGTGTACACCTCCAGCTTGGAGAATGCCGCATAGGCCGGCGCCGAGAAGTACAGCAGGAAGATGAAGAACAGCGACCAGGCCACCGACTGACGGGCTTCACGCACCGACGGGGTGGTGAAGTAACGCATCAGGATGTGCGGCAGCGAAGCCGTACCCACCATCATGCAGAGGATGATCGCGAAGAAGTTGAGCGGGGTGTAGGTCGACCACGGTGCGGTATGCACCTTGAGGTTGGCCGCCGTCGCAAGGCCGCTCTGCAGCATCTGTCCTTCGCGTGCGGCGATGTCCGCCAGCGCCTGACCGTAGGTCAGCTGTGGGATCGGGATGCCGAACTTCTGCGTGGACAGGATCACGATCGGGGTCAAATAGGCCACGATCAGCACGATGTACTGGGCGATCTGCGTCCAGGTCACCGCACGCATGCCGCCCAGCATCGAGCAGAGCAGGATGCCGACGAGACCGACGAACACCGCGATTTCGAACGACATGCCAAGGAAGCGCGAGGCGATGATGCCGGTGCCGAAAATCTGCGCCGTCACATAGGTGAAGGAGCAGGCGAACAGCACGACCACGGCCAGGAAGCGCGCGAAGTTGCCGCCGAAGCGGAACGACATGAAGTCCGGAACGGTGTAGGCACCGAACTTGCGCAGATACGGGCCGACCAGCACCGACACCAGAACGTAACCGCCGGTCCAGCCGAGCACCCAGGCAAGGCCGTCATAGCCGAGCAGGAACAGCGTGCCTGCCATGCCGACGAACGACGCCGCCGACATCCAGTCCGCGCCGGTGGCCATGCCGTTGTAGAGCGCCGGAACGCGCCGGCCGGCGACGTAATATTCGGACACCTGTGCGGTGCGCGAGAGCACGCCGATGATCGCGTAGACCGCGATGGTGAAGAACACGAACAGATAGCCGAGGATCCGGTTCGGGACGCCGACCTGTTCGAGAATGGCGAGCAGCACCACGAAAGCAAGAAAGCCGCCGGTATAAAGCCCGTAGATCTTGCCAAGATTGTTGATGAAGTCGTTTCCGCCGGAAGTCTGAGCGGGAGTTGCCATGTTCGTGTCCTCCCTCAATCGTCTTCAGCGACGCCGAATTCGCGGTCGATGCTGTCCTGCTGCCTCGCGAATACGAAGAGCTGGATCACGAACGCGATCAGCGAGCCTTGCGCGGCCATGTAGAAGCCGAGCGGGAATCCGGCGATGACGATCTTGTTCAGCACCGGCGCGAACATGTGGATCACGTAACCGAAGAAGAACCAGATCGCGAGATGGATCCACATCAGGTTGGTCGTCTTGCGCCAATGAGCCTCGTCATTGGCAGACGTCGAAGACGTTGTTGTCTGCTGTGACATGAGTCGGATGCCCTCCCTCCGTGAACACCGGACGCACGCGCATCCGGCGTGTTAATCAGGGAGGACCGGTCGCCCCGGCGGGTATGCGGCACCTCCCCAGGATTGCCGCTGTCTGTGACACGGTCTTGTTGCCGCGTTGCAGACGGATACGAAAAATTAACATCGACCCGGCGGTGGCCCTTATAAGACTTTCGGCCAAATTTGGGCTTTTACGCATTGAACTTGCTAGTCTTTCGTCGAACGCGCGCCTTCGCAGATGCGAGATGCGAATTGCAATGCAGCGAAGCGCGATCAGTGAGTAAGGATACGTATGGGCCTTTTCGATTTTTTGCGTCGCCGCAAACCCGCGATCGTCACACCGGAGCAACTCGCCGTCTTCATCGATGAGAACGGCGCCTTTCTTGTGCAGAAAGGCATCTACGATTATGCGCGTGCCCGCTCGGGCCCCTACTCGAAGATCATGCTGGCTGACGCGGGTTTCCAGAAGGCGCTCGACAGGTCGCGCTGGCGCGCCTTCCCGTTGGGGCTGGCCATGGTAGGCGAGACCGTCGAAGTCGCGCTTGCGCCGCATGCAACGCTCGACCGGCGAAGTGTGCTCGATCCGCTCATCAAGCTCGTGCTGTCGGTGTACGACCGCTATCCGCGCCCGGAGGCTCTGACCGAAGACGAATGGGCCGCGGGCCGCGCCGATCTCGCGCTGCATCTGGAGCGGCTTTCGACCCATCCGCCCAAGCGGGTCATCGATATTCCGGTGCCGTTCGCCGACCGCTATTTCGAGATGATGCCGTTCGACCAGCAATTCCTCACGCCGGATGCCCCGACCGCGCGCGGCTTCATGCAGCTTCATCTGGTGAAGATGCATGAGGAACTGGTCGGCCGCATGGATGCGTCGCAAATGGCGCGGCAAATGAGCGGCGCGATCTAGCGTCCGCCACGGAGCGCCATCATGGCCGCGGTTACCAATGCGACGCCGCTGATTGCGCTCAATGCCGTCGTCATAGACACCGAAACGACAGGCCTCGATCCCCGCAAGGCCCGGCTGATCGAGGTCGCTGCGGTGCCGATCGTGTCGGGGAGGATCGAAGAGACCCGGAGCTTTCGCCGGCTGATCAATCCCGGCGAGCCCATTCCGCGCGAATCGACGGCGATCCATGGGATCGACAGCGCGGCGGTCGCCCATGCGCCGTCGTTCCCGCAGGTCTGGCCGGATTATTCCGAATTCGTCGGCGCGTCGGTGACGATCGGTCATACGATCGGTTTCGATCTCGCCGTGCTGCAGCGTGAATGCGAGCGGGCCGGTCTGCACTGGCAGCGGCCGCGGGCACTCGACACCCAGCATCTGGCGCAAGTGGTCGAGCCGCGGCTCGGCGGCTACTCGCTCGAACAACTGGCGCAATGGCTCGGCGTCGAGGTCGCCAACCGGCATTCCGCGCTGGGCGATGCCCTGACTACGGCCCGAATCTTCCAGGCGCTGGTCCCGAAACTGCGCGAGGGCGGCATCCGGACCTTCGCCGAAGCCTGGCAGGCCTGCCGTGCCCTCACCGAGGTGCTGGACCAGCAGCACCGCGCCGGCTGGGTCACGCCCGACACCCGCAGCGATCTTGCCGGGGCGGAACGCACGCTTCGGCGGATCGACAGCTATCCCTACCGCCACCGCGTCCGCGACGTCATGAGTAAGCCGCCGCGCCTGATCTCCTCCGGCAAAACCCTGGGGGACGCGCTCGGCCTCATCATCGGCGAGCGGATATCGTCGCTGTTCGTGGTGCCGCACGAACACATCCCGGACAAGCTGCCGGCCTCCGCTGCCGCCATCATCACCGAGCGCGACATCCTGCGGGCGCTGGCGACCAAAGGCGAGGGCGCGCTGAAACTCGGCGTGACGTCGTTCGCCAGCCAGCCGCTTGCGGTGATTCCCGCCGATGCCTTCGTCTACCGCGCCATCGGACGGATGAGCCGGCTGAAGATCCGCCATCTCGGCGTGGTCGATGCGGCGGGGCATCTGGTCGGGGCGCTGTCGGCGCGCGACCTGTTGCGGCTGCGCGCGGGGGAGGCGGTCTCGCTCGGCGACGAGATCGACCAGGCGGAGGATGTTCCGGCGCTGGGGCGCGCCTGGGCGAAGCTCGCGCATGTCGCCGCGTCCCTGCTGGCCGAGAGCGTGACGGCGCGCGACATCGCGGCCGTGGTTTCGCGCGAACTCGGCGCGCTGACCCGGCAGGCCGCGGCGATTGCCGAAGGCCGCATGCGCGAGGCCGGGCTCGGCGGGCCGCCCTGCGACTATGCGATGACCGTGCTCGGCTCCGGCGGGCGCGGCGAAAGCCTGCTTGCGATGGATCAGGACAATGCGCTGGTGTTCGCGCAGGGCGATCCGGGCGGGCCGGAAGACACCTGGTTCGCCGCGCTCGGCACGCATGTCGCCGACATTCTCGACGAGGTCGGCGTGCCCTATTGCACCGGCGGCGTGATGGCCAGCAACGCGCAATGGCGCGGTTCGGTTGCGACCTGGCATGACCGGATCAGGGACTGGGTCGGACGCTCGAGCCCCTCCGACCTGCTCGCCGTCGATATCTTCTTCGACATGCGCGGCGTGCACGGCGATCTGGCGATGGCCGACGCGCTGTGGCGGCACGCCTTCGACATGGCGAACGGCAAGGCCGAATTCGCCAAGCTGCTGGCGGAGGCGGCGGGACATGTCGACAACGCGCTCGGCTTGTTCGGCGGCATCCGGACCGAGCAGGGCCGTGTCGATCTCAAGCGCGCCGGCCTGTTCGGGATCGTATCGACGGCGCGCGTGCTGGCGATCCGCCATCATGTCGTGGAGCGTGCGACGCCGGCGCGGCTTCTCGGCGTCCGCGCCCTCGGGCTCGGCAGCGACCGCGATATCGACGCGCTGCTGGACGCCCATGCGACGTTCCTCGAATTGGTCCTCGCGCAGCAGCTCGACGACATTCACCATGGCCGGCCTCCGGCCAATACGGTCGTGGTCAAGCGGCTGTCGGCGAGGGAACGCGAGCGGCTGCAGGCGGCCTTGCAGGCGGTGCGTCACCTCGCCGAGCTTCGGCGGCAGATGCTGTTTCGGCATTGAGCTGTGGGGGGATCTGCGGGCAAGCGCCGCCGCCCGTGTTGTTTGCGGCGCCGGGTACGCCGTCGAAGCAGAAGGTGAGGGGAATGATGCGCCGTGAAGCGCAGGGCATTCCTGAATACGCCGCGCTCGCCTTGCGACGAACACGGCCGCCTCACGGCGCATCACCCGCCTTGGGATTTCGCCCGCGGCAGGCTTCTTTTG
>JAEWHY010000268.1 GCA_023387555.1 Pseudomonadota bacterium | reverse complement strand
GGCCGTGGTTAACCGGACCTTTGCGCGCCGGAATCAACGCATGCGTGACTGTGAAACGTAAGCGTTTATTCAGAACAATCTCGAATTGATCGCGCGCTTTCACGATTCCGGAAGCCACTCCCTTTATTGATGAGGCAACAACAACGACAACGCCTCTCAGGGAGCGGCGGACGGTGCCTTCGTTACTGCCTCGCGTTTCATTTCACGGTCTTCTGCTGGTGGCGGTGGTACTGATCGGCCTCGCTGCAGCCGCCATTGTCGTCACCGTCATTGCGCTGCGCAGCGACGCGCTCGTCGACGCGACCACCGATACCGGCAATATGGCGACCGTGCTTGCGGAACAGACCGCGCGCGCGGTGCAGTCCGTCGACATCGCGTCGACGGCCGTCGCCGAACGTCTGCGCGATGAAGCAGCGTCGACCGACGAGGACTTTGACCAGGCGATCCGCAGCGAAGCGACCCATCAGTTCCTGCGCGATCACCTGTCGCGACTGCCGCAGACCGCGTTCATTGCCATCATCGACAGGACCGGACGCCACGTGAATTCGTCGCGGGACTGGCCGACACGCAACGACGATCTGTCCGACCGCGACTACTTCACCCATGCGCGCGACAACCCGTCGTCGAAACTGTTCGTCAGCCGCCTCCTCCACAATCGAGTCAGCGACGAACACAATGTGTTTTTCGGGAAGAGAATCAGCGGGCCGGACGGCTCCTTTCTTGGCGTGGTCGTGACCGGCACGAAGCCATCCTACTTCAAGCACGTCTATGACGCGATTACTTCGGTCCACAACCAATCCTTCGTCCTTTTGCGCAACGATGGCGTCGTTCTGGTCCGCCATCCGGACACGCAAAATCTGACCGGCAAGAGCCTCCCGCCCAAATCCGCCTGGTACCCGCTGGTTCGCGAGGGCGGCGGCCACTTCGAATCGTCTGGCGCGTTCGACGGGGTACCGCGGCTGATCGCGGTCAGACCGTTGCATGATTTTCCCCTCGTCGTGAACGTCGGCATTCCGCTCACGGAGGCGCTCGCCACCTGGAAGCACCGGGCGATGACGATTGGGATCGGCAGCGCACTTGCGCTGTTTTGCTCCCTGCTGCTGATCTACGCGCTCGACCGGCAATTCGCGCAACTCGCCGCGTCGAAGGCCGCGGTGCTGGAACGCGAGGCAAGGCTCGCCGACAAGACCGCGGAACTGCAGGAAGCCAACGCCAGGATTGACACCGCGGTTAATCACATGGTCCAGGGCCTCGTGTTGTTCAACGCGAACGGGGACATGGTCACCTGCAACGACCGATTCATCGAGATCTATGGCCTGCCGCGCGATCAGGTCAAACCCGGCATCTCGATCCGGCGGGTGCTCGAACTTCGCGCTGCCACCGGCAGCTTCTTTCGCGATGTCGATAGTTACCTGGACGAACTGCACACCAAGATGCGGGCCGGCGAGCCGATGACCACCATCAGCGAACTCGCCGACGGCCGCACATTCTGCGTCACCAACAGGCCGACCGGCGCCGGCGGCTGGGTGGCAACGCACGAGGACATCACCGAGCGGCGGCGCGGCGAAAAGGAATTGCAGCAGACCCGCAACATGATGCGCGCGGTGGTCGAGAACATTCCCGAGACCCTGATCGTCAAGGACGCCAAAACCCGCAAATACGTGTTCCTCAACCGCGCCGGCGAGGCCTTGTTCGGAGCCTCGAAGGACCAGATCATCGGCAAGTCCGGCGACGAGATCTTTTCCGCATCCGCGGCCGCTCGGGTGCGCGAGTCCGACGAGGACGCGCTCCGCAACGGGCGCCTGACGATCCACGCCCGCCAGGCCGAAACCCTCGACGGGCGCAGACGCGACGTGGCGTCGAAGCGCATCGTGATCGCGGGCAAGGACGGGACTCCGGAATACATTCTCAACGTCATCGAGGACGTCACCGAGCAGTTACGCGACGAACGCGAATTGCAGCGCGCCCGCAACATGCTGGCTGCGGTCGTCGAGAATATTCCGGAAATGCTGGTGGTGAAGGATGCGCGGACCGGGCGCTACGTCTTCATCAACCGGGCGGGCGAACAACTGCTCGGCACGACGAAGGACGACCTGATCGGCAAGACCACCGAGGAAATTTACCCGAAAGACCAGGCCGACGTGATTCTCGCCCGCGACCGGGAAGCGCTTGTCACCGGCCAGATGAAGATCCACGTTGACGTAACGCGCACGCTCGATGGACGATTGCGCGATATTGCGTCCAAGCGCGTCCCGATCGCAGACAAGCACAACGAGACTGAATATCTCCTGGCGGTCGTGGAAGACGTGACGGAGCGCAAGCGCAACGAAACCCGCATCGCGCATCTGGCCCATCACGATCCCCTCACCGACCTGGCCAACCGCGCCGCGCTCAATATGAAGCTAGCGGAAACGGTCGAGCGAGCCGCCGCCGAGGGAACGGAATTCGCTCTGGTCTGCGTCGACCTCGACCGCTTCAAGGAAGTGAACGATCTCTACGGCCATGCGGCCGGCGACAAGGTGCTGCTCGAGATCACGGATCGCATGCGCAAGGCGGCCGGCGGTGCATTCCTCGCACGGCTCGGCGGCGACGAATTCATGGCGATCTGTACCGATACCCCGGCGCAGCCGGCCGTCACCGCACTCGCCCGGCGCCTGGTCGAGGCCGTGAGCGGCGATATCGACTGCGAGGGACGCAAGGTGCGGATCGGCATGAGCGTCGGCGTCGCCATGTATCCGGCCGACGCCACCGACATGGTGGCGCTGCTGCGCAATGCCGACGCCGCGCTCTATCGCGCGAAGGCGGAGGGCCGCTGCGCGATCCGCTTCTTCGAGGCCGACATGGATCGCGTGCTGCATGACCGGCGCGCGCTGCAGGCCGATCTCGCGCTCGCGGTGTCGCGCAACGAATTGCAGCTCTATTATCAGCCGCAGGCCCGCGTCGGCGGCCAGATCATCGGCTTCGAGGCGCTGCTGCGGTGGGAACACCTGCGCCGCGGCTTCGTGCCGCCGGACACCTTCGTGCCGCTCGCCGAAGAAAGCGGGCTGATCGACCAGATCGGCGAATGGGTGCTGCGCGAAGCCTGCCGCGAGGCAGCCACGTGGCGCAAGCCGCTGCAGATCGCGATCAATCTGTCGCCCATCCAGTTGCGGCAGGCCGAGCTTGTGAATGTCGTGCATTCGGTGCTGCTGGACACCGGCCTCGAACCGGAACGCTTGGTACTCGAAATCACCGAAGGCGCGCTGATGGACGATTATTCGCGCGCGGTGTCGATCCTGCGCCGGCTGAAGGCGCTCGGCATCCGGATCGCGATGGACGATTTCGGCACCGGCTATTCGTCATTGTCGTATCTGCAGTCTTTCCCGTTCGACAAGATCAAGATCGATCAGACCTTCATCGCCAATCTCGAACGCAATACGCAGTCGGGCGCGATCATGCGTGCAGTGATCGGACTGGGCCGCAGCCTGCAACTCACCACTGTTGCAGAAGGCGTGGAAACGCAGACGCAGCTTGCGATCCTGCAGAGCGAAGGCTGCGACGAGATGCAGGGCTACCTGATCGGACGGCCGCATCCGATCGCCGAATATGCCGAGATCATCGGCAAGCCGGCACGTGAGCGCCGCAGCGCGGCCGCGGGATAACGCCGCGCCGGCAAGCCGCCGGATGCGGCAAATGGGGCGAAAACGCAACGCCGGATTGGTTCCGCCTTCGCGATAAGACCTTTTCCGGGCCGCAGCATTTTCACAAAACAGTCGGCTTTCGCCAGCATCACGCAAGCCTCATCGAGGGGATCCTCAGGGGGACACCTCACACGACGATCTGACTGACCGCCGGGCCGGCCACGCCGTCCGCGCGGCATGGGGGATTTTGCGCGCATGAAGCTTGCGCTCACGATCATTGGCGTGACACTCGCCGCCAGCAGCACAAAATTCGGTTCCGAAGCCGTTCGTCTGGAAAACTGGCGCACGGGAACTGAATCGAGTTTCACGCAGATGCTAGCCGACGCGACACCCGCTCCGGTCAAGACCAAGCCCGAGTTCCGGGTCGCCACCAATCCGGTTCCAGCCGAAGTGATCGAAGCCGACCTCGCCGCGCTGCGCGAGCCCGAAGGGCCTCCCGCGCCGGAGAACGAAGTGACGACCGAAGCGCTCTGTCACACGATCGCCTGGGCGGCGCAGGAACACGGCATTCCGGCCGGTTTCTTCGCGCGGCTGATCTGGCAGGAGAGCCGGTTCAAGCAGCGCGCCGTCAGCCATGCCGGCGCCCGGGGCGTTGCGCAATTCATGCCGGCCGTCGCCGCCGAGCGTGGTCTGCGCGATCCGTTCAATGCGCTCGATGCGCTGCCGCATTCGGCAGCCTTCCTGCGGGAGCACCTGGACAATTTCGGCAACCTCGGCCTTGCGGCTGCCGCCTATAACGGCGGTGCGCGACGGGTGACGGACTGGCTGGCGCGGCGCGGCAGGCTCCCGCAGGAGACCCGCGACTATGTGAAAATCATCACCGGCCAGCCGCCGGAGCGCTGGATCGAGGAAAATCAGATCGAGCTGGCGGTGAACCTGCCCTCGCGCGCGCCCTGCGACGGCGTCGCCGATCTGTCCCGCGATGCCGAACCGGAGACGGTCTCGGTGCAACTCGAGCCGCCGGTCGCGAGAATCATCGTGGCCGCCCGCCTCGCAGCCGCCAAGGCTGCGGCCGCAACCAAGGCGCGGCTCGCCAAGGCCAAGCGCGGCAGGCTGCTGGCCAAGGGCCGTGGCGGCAAGGACAAGCCCGCCGTCAGGGTTGCGACAAAGTCGAGCAAATCCGGGTCGGCCCGCAAGATCGCGGACCGTGCCCCGACAGCCAGGGGCAAGGGCGGCAGGACCCGGCTCGCCGAAACCAGCGCCGCCAGGCGTTGAGAACCCGCAAGTCCCGCGCCCACTAACGTTAGGCATGGTTGCATATTCCGGTCCGCTCCGTAGAACGGAGTGGATCGGGATTGCACCATGACATTCGACACCATCATCCGCGGCGGCACGATAGCGACCGCCTCCGACACCTTCTCCTGCGACATCGGCATCAAGGACGGCCGGATCGCGGCCCTCGGCGCCGATCTCGGCGCGGCCGGCGAAATCATCGACGCCACCGGCAAGCTGGTTCTGCCGGGCGGCATCGACAGCCACGTCCATATTTCCCAGCCGTCCGGCCCGGACATCGTGATGGCGGATGATTTCGCCTCCGCCACCCGCTCCGCGGCGTTCGGCGGCAACACGATGGTGCTGCCCTTCGCCATGCAGCAGAAGGGCCAGTCGCTGCGCGAGGTCGTCACCGACTATCACCGGAAGGCGGATGGCCAGTGCTACATCGACGTCTCCTTCCATCTCATCATCGCGGACGCGACCGACGCGGTGCTCGGCCAGGAACTGCCGGCCCTCGTTCATGACGGCTACACCTCATTCAAGGTGTTCATGACCTACGAGGGCCTCGCGCTCTCCGATATCGAGATGCTCAACGTGATGAGCGTCGCGCGCGACACCGGCGCGCTCGTCATGATCCATGCCGAAAACTACGATGCGATCCGCTTCCTGACCGATCGCCTCGAGCGCGCCGGGAAAATCGAGCCGTATCACCACGGCACCTCGCGGCCGATCCCGGTGGAACGCGAGGCGACCTATCGCGCAATCTCCCTCGCCGAATTGATCGATGTGCCGATCATGATCGTGCATGTCTCGAACGGCGAGGCCATGGAGGAAATCCGCCGGGCGCAGCAGCGCGGCCTGAAGGTCTACGGGGAGACCTGCCCGCAATATCTCGTGCTGACCGCGAAAGACATGGAAGGCCTCAACATGGAGGGCGCGAAATATGTCTGCTCGCCCCCGCCGCGGGACGAGGCCAGCCAGAAGGCCTGCTGGCAGGGATTGCAGCAGGGCGTGTTCTCGCTGTTCTCGTCGGACCATTGCCCGTTCCGCTACGACGACCCCAAGGGAAAGCTGACGCCGAAAGGCCGCACCTCCTTCCGCTGGGTGCCGAACGGCATTCCAGGCGTGGAGACGCGGCTGCCGATCCTGTTCTCCGAAGGCGTCGGCAAGGGCCGCATTTCGCTCAACGAGTTCGTGGCGCTGACCGCCACCAACCATGCCAAGACCTACGGGCTCTATCCGAAGAAGGGCACGATCGCGGTCGGCGCCGACGCCGACATCGCGATCTGGGATCCGAACCGCGAGGAGACGATCAGCCAGTCGCTGATGCATGGCGGTTCGGACTACACCCCTTACGAGGGCATCCGGGTGAAAGGCTGGCCGGTCTCGACCATGGTGCGCGGCAAATTCGTGGTGCGCGACGGCGCGCTTGTCGGCTCGCTCGGTGCAGGGGCTTATGTGCCGCGCGCGAAGTCGGACTACGCCAAGCCGCGTGGCGCGCTTTCAACGCCGTCATCGTGAGGCGGCCGCGGCGCGGCCCTCGAAGGATGCCTGCCGGACCAGCGCGGCCGTCACCTTTCGAGGCTCGCACCGCTCGCGCCTCAGGGTGACGGAACGAACACTTTGCATGG
>JAEWHY010000196.1 GCA_023387555.1 Pseudomonadota bacterium | reverse complement strand
TGGTCAAGCTGGGCTATGTCTATCGGCTGATCCACCGGGTGCCGCATCCGCCGGACATGCTCGACGAGGCGGCGCTGAAAGGCATGGTGGCGCTTCTGAAGAAGGGGGTGGCGAACGCCGTCTAGCGATGGGCACTTTGAGGCCGAGACGGGCGACCCTGGAGTGGTGTCCTTCGTCGATGTCGGCTATCAGGCGTTCCGAGGGACCGCGGGGGACGCGGGCAGCACTAGGTTGTCGAGATGTCGGAATTCCGCAGCTATTGTCTTGCTGTCGCGAAAAACTTCGAAGCGCTGACGCAGCTTGAAGACGTGGTGCAGCGGGCGACCGGTTTCGTCACGGCGGCGCTCCGGGACGGCAACAAGATCATGTTTTGCGGCAATGGCGGCTCGGCCGCGGATGCCCAGCATCTCGCCGCCGAACTGGTCGGGCGCTACGTGATGGATCGCGCACCGCTCCCTGCGCTGGCGCTGACGGTCGATACCTCGGCGCTCACGGCCATTGCCAACGACTATTCGTTCGATGACGTGTTCGCGCGTCAGCTGCGCGGACTCGGCCAAGCCGACGATGTTCTGGTCGGCATTTCGACCAGCGGCAACAGCAGGAACGTGCTGCGCGCCATCGAAGCGGCGCGTGAGAAAGGGATCAGGACGATCGGGCTGACCGGCCAGTCCGGTGGATTGATGCGCCAGCTCTGCGACGTGTGCATCTGTGTCCCCTCCGACCGCACCAGCCATATCCAGGAGATGCATATCGCGATCGGCCACGTCATCTGCGGGGAGGTGGAGCGGATCCTGTGCCGGCCTGAATCATAGCCGCGGCGGTTCGGATCCGCGGGAGGCCGGGGAAGGACCCTGAGCCGGCCGCGTTCCGGGGCTTGGCGTGGCATTTCTCCGCTGGCCCGATACGGGAGCCGGATTGGGAGCGTCCACCAGCAGGACGCGCGCGTTGCTGGACGACTTGGCCTGTGGTTGCTAGACAATGCAATCATTCTGATCGGCCCGTTCTCTTACCCCACGCGGTTTATGACCCAGCGTTATCGCGACAGGATTACCCGGGTGGTGGAAACGCTCGGGACCGCGGGCGACTGGATCAAGCGCGACCGCCTGTCGCCGCCACCCGAAGCCACCGGCGAAATCGGACGCCTGCTGTGGAGCGATCCGCCGCCGCTCATCCATCCCAGGGGCCGCTTCATCGTTGTGTTTTCCGCCAAGTCCGCGTGTACGAACGTGTTGATCTGGTTCCTGACGCAGCTTGGCCATGCGCGGGCCGCGCGGGATTTTCATATCTGGCCCCACGAGTACCGCACGACGGTCTATTATTATTCGAATCTCTACCGGAACGCGTTCCAGTCCGATCTCAGGCAGTTCAAGGTTATCCGAGTCGTTCGCGATCCCTTTGACCGGGCGGCGAGCAGCTTCCGGCATGTGGTGCGCTACGATGTCTGCGATGGCGCGATCAACCGGCGGGTCGGCCGCCGCAGCATGGAGCGCGACGGCTTGTCGTTTTCCGAGTTCCTGAGTTTCCTGGACCGCACCGATCTGCGGACCTGCGATCCGCATCTGGCGGTCCAGCGGCATCCGATCGAGGACAAGCTCAAGGTCGACTACCTGATCAATGTGTCGCGCGACAATCTGTTCGAGCGCCTCAATCGGATCGAAGTCGAACTGGATCTGAAGCCGACCCGGCTGGAAAAGGACCGTTGGGTGAAAGCGCTCAGGACGCATAATAGGCCGCAGGGCGAACTCGACGAGCGAATCGACATCTATACGCATCGATTGACCCGCGACCAGGCGGCATCGGGGCCCTGGCCAAGTGTCAAGGCCTTGCTGACGGAAGAGGCGCAGGCGCGGATTGCAAAGCTTTATGCGAGGGATATCGAGAGCTATACCGAGTGGGCCGAGCCAGCTCGATTGAGATGAAAGGTACGGTTGGAAGGATTTTGAATCGGCTGCCCATGTCATGAAGGTCACGATCACAGCGATTGTTTTCAGCGTCCTGCTCGGCGCTGCTGGCCTTTGTGTGATGTTTGCCGCCCTGGCCGTGTTTTTTGCGATGCCGGGCGCTGCATTTCCGCCGCCGAATAGTGCGGCCCTTCTGTTCGCCGCCGCCGCCGCTCTGGTCGGAACGGGCTTCGCCGCCTCAAGGCTTCTAACCGGAGCCTGGTTTCCATTGGTGGCGCCAGAGCAGCAGGATGCCGACGACCTGACGTCGAATGATGAAGAGATTGAGGACGAGGAAGAAGAGCTGGAAGAAAGCGAACTGCGCAATGACAGGGGACCACGGCAGGACGTAGATCGGCTGTTGCCGTTCTAGATGGCGCGATGCGGGTTCCTGATTGGGAAACGCTATTTGGGCGACATGCGCATCCTGCGCAATCTGGAAGTACCGCGACATGTAGTCTGTAGTTGTCGGGACCGGGCCAGCATGCCAGCAATTCGGCCGGGCAAAATCACAAATGTGACAAAAATCACACCTGAGGCTAGGCAAGCCCACACCCTGCGGTTAAGCTGCATCCTCGGGTGGATAGTCTAGGAAATGCGCGCGGCACTCGTGGCCGAGTGGCATCAATGAAAAACACCACGGGCGGCTGTCGCCCGTGACTGCGTGCGAGAATGCAAACGTGACGAACTCTGTTCCGTTCTTCTTTGGGATACCGCTTCGGGCGAAGGTCGCTTCGCGCAACTGGGATCTGGTCTGCAGCAATTTGAAGAGAACGCTGACCAGCCTCGCCGGGCAGACTGAACGACGGTTTCGCGTGCTGCTGGCATGCCATGACGTTCCGGATTTTCTTGCCGAGGAGCCGCATCTCGCCGCAATGGTCGACGTGATCGATGTGAGCGGCGATTTTGGTCCTGCCCAGGAGGTTGAGCAGTTCAATCGTGACAAAGCGCGCAAGAAGCGTGCGATCGGCGCACATCTTCACAAATCAGACGTCGAAGAATGCTATGTCATGTTTTTTGATGCCGATGATCTTCTCCATAAGCGCTTCGTAGAGTGGGTACTCGAAAGGGACAACAAAAGAGGGGTGCTAATTCCGAACGGCTACATATTCAATAATGCGACGTCTGGAATTGCTCTCGCCAACGAGGAGATCAGGCCATTCTATCGCCAGTGCGGATCTTGCGCGGTCATGTACTTCCAGCGGGGGGAGTTTCCAAAGCGCTTCGATGACACAAGGAACCATTTTTCCAAGTTCAAGGCGCACACCCAATTTCACGAAGTCGCTGCCGAGTTCGGAAGGCCGTTGGAGCCAATGAGTGAGTATGTTGGACTCAGCA
>JAEWHY010000045.1 GCA_023387555.1 Pseudomonadota bacterium | reverse complement strand
CCCAGGAACTCGAACGGCGGGTCCGTCAGGATGGCTTTAAGGGAGCGAATATCAACGGGCACACCCGCGGCCGCTATCTCGACGACGGATTTTTCTCACCGATCCTGGAATGCGCCGAAGCCCTCGGCGTCCCCGTCTACCTGCATCCCACCATACCGCCGCAAGCGGTTTGTGACGCGTCTTATTCCGGATTTTCAGCGCCCGTCAGCGCCATGTTCGCAAGTGCGGCCTGGGGCTGGCACATCGAAACGGCGACGCATCTGATCCGCATGGTCCTCGGAGGAGTCTTCGACCGATATCCGAAATTGCAAGTGATCGTCGGCCACATGGGCGAAGGCATACCCTTCATGCTGCCAAGGCTTGAACGAAATCTCCCGCAGAACCTGACGCAACTCAAGCGTCCCACCGGCTCCTATTTCCGGGAGAATGTTTACTACACTTTTGGGGGATTCAATTTCCCGACCACGTTTCAGAACCTTCTGCAGGAAGTGGGCGCAGGTCGGATATTATTTTCGGTCGATTATCCCTACGGGTCGATGGTTGAAGCCCGGACCTTTCTCGACACTCTGCCTTTGGCCGAGCGAGATCGCGAAGCGATATCCCATCGCAATGCCGAAACGCTTTTGAAATTGTGATGCCACGGCCTGACCTGACTTCAGGCTGGGACTGAAGCAAGGTCGCCGTGCCCGTGAGACCCGCGCAACACCATCGACTGGCCTCGCTCGTAAGATGACGAAAGCCAGACCCGGCGTAGCGCTTCGAGCAGGCAAAGCCGGGGCGCGCCGCAGATGATCCGCAAACTCAGATTTCGATCACGCGCCCCATACGCTCCACGACGCTGGTGCGATGCGTGATTGCAATGACAGTGGTTCGATGCAAGTGCTTCAGAAGCCTGTCAAGGACACGGCGCTCCGTCGCCAGATCGAGCGACGACGTGCTTTCATCCAGCACCAGGATATCGGGCGCCCGCAACACGGCACGGGCGATGCCGATACGCTGCTTTTGACCGGCCGACAACTCGACGCCCCCCTGCCCCAACAAGGTGTCGTAGCCTTGCGGCAACGCTCCGATCTCCGGATCCAGCCCGGCGATGCGCGCCGCGTTTGCAATCGCGTCGGCCCCGGCTTCGCGCGCGCCGAGCGCGATGTTTTCCGCGACTGTCCCGGTAAACACATCAATCTCGTGCGGCACGATCAGGATTCTCTGCCGTAACGCAGCAAGCGGAAGCTGCCGGATGGGTACGCCCCCAAGCCGCACCACGCCGCCATCGGGGTGACGCGCGGCGAAGATCAGGCTGGCCAGGGTGCTTTTGCCGATGCCGCTTGGCCCGATCAGTGCGACGCGCTCGCCGGGCTCAAACACGCAGGACAGCCCGGCAAGGACCGGTGCGCCATCGCGAGAATAGGAGAACCGGAGCCCCTCAATGCTGAGCGGCGCCGGCCCCCTCTCTGCAACCATCGTCTGCGTCGGCATGTCTTCAACAGGCGCTTCCGCAAGCGCCGACAGTCGGTTCACCGACACCGTGGTGGCCTGCATGTCGTCGAATGATTTCAGCAGCGCCAGCACCGGCGCAGACAGCGAGCCTCCGATCGAAAGCACCAGCACGAAATCACCAACGCTCATCGCGCCCTCCATGACGCGAAGGCCGCCAAGCAATCCTATGGCCGCCACGATCAGACCCGAGGCGAGCCGCCCGGCGGCGTCAAGATAGGCGGACAGATCGATCGTCATTAATCGAGCCGCGAGATCGCGCTCGAGTCGCTCGGAGAAACGCTGCTCTGCAAACCGATGCGCCGAGTTGAAGCGCACCGTATTCATGTAGGCGATCGACTCAACGATGTGCGACCAGAACCGGCTTCGAGTCTCGAACCATGCAGCTTCACGGGTCCGCAGGCTTCGCGCCAGTACAATGTGCAGAAACGCGAGCGCGCCAACGATCGCAATGATGACAGATGCCGCCTGCAAATCGACATAGACCAGGGCACCGGCGAGGACGGCGATCATGCCGGCCGCCGTGCTGAATTCGATCAATCCTTCGGTTGCGTTTTGTGCGAGCCTCTCGACCTCCTCGAATGTCCGCCCGAGCAGACCCTGATCGCGCGCGAGCTTGTCGTCCACCGGCAGGCGCAGAACCGTGGCAAAGGCAGGCGTCAGCATGTCGCGTTGCAGTCGCAGTCCGGCTCGTGCCGCGAGCATCCTGCGCGCCAGCGAACAGGCGGCGTCGATGACCGCAACGCAGGCAATGCCGGCGCCGATCGCAATGCCTGCCGCGACATTCCGGTTCGGGAACGCCTTGTCGATCAGCTCGGCAAGCAGGATTGGCGGGACCAGGGCCAGTGCCGCGAGCACCACCGCGGCGCATAGCGCCGGCAAGACCAGGTGACGCTGCTGCCATCCATAGACAGACAACGCACGCAGCGTCCGGCGCAGATCCGAATTCTCAGGTCCGCTTTTGCCGGAAGCGAGCAGGCCGGCCAGGCCGAAGGTTGACGGCTCCTCCCCTGCTTGACCACTCATTTGCTTCTCAAGGGTTTTCGAGCAGGCGGGTCATTGCGTCGGCCATCGGCGCGCCGGTGGCGAGTTCGACCCAGTACCACTGGCCATTGGGATTGAGTTCTAGAAAGACGTAATCGCCCTCCGGCGTGACGATCAGATCGAATGCGCCGAAGCGCAGGCCGCAATGCTTGAGATAATCCCGCAGGGCACGATCAACCGTCGCAGGCAGCGGGACGATGGTATGCGGCAGCTTCACCGTATCGACGGCGCGCCAATCCTGTTCGGCGCCACTCACGCCCTGGCTGTCGATCCGGCAGCAGAACAATTCCTCGCCGATTATGGTCACGCGAAGCTCGTGATCCTTGGCAATCGCTTCCTGCAGATAGGTCGGGCACAGGGAAATGGTATCGCGCAGAGCCGAAAATTCAGACGGCGGGATCGGCCGCGTGTACGCAACGCGGTGCTCCCCTTCGACATAGTGGCTGCCCATCAGCATCGGCTTGCAGATGACGCCGTCCGGACAGGTCTTGAAAAACGCTGCTGCCTGATCCGGATCATTGGTGATGATCGATCGCGGCACCCGCAAGCCCAGGCTGCGCGCCAGGCGAAGCTGCGGGAATTTGCGCTGATGCCTGCGGTTCTCGTCGGGATTGTTGATCCACGCCACCCGCGAATCCATCGGCAGGAATCCCATGAATTCCCGCATCTCGTCGCGTACATAATTGATGACGCCCTCATCCTCCACGCCCGGCGGCGGCAGCGAGGGCTCCGGCTTGCGCATCCAGACCGAACGCACCTGATGGGGATATACACAGGCGCGTCCCCACTTGTCCTCGATGCGGATCGTGCCTGTGGGCTCGTCGGTCAGCGCCACCCGATATTCTTCGTGGAAGTGATCGGTGTTCAGACGGAAACATGGCACCCCGCGCGCCTGCAGGCGCTCCAGAACCGCATCGACATGCGGGTCGAGCTTGGTGGATATCATGAGAACGCTTTTGGGCGTGGATGACATGGTGTGACCGTAATCGGCTCAGGGACAACGGAAAAAGGGGTCGACCCTTCGGCCGACCCCCGGACTTGATCAAAATGGCAACAAATCTCAGTTGCCCAGCACGTCGGACTGCAGATCGGAGTCGGAGGTCCGCCCCGATGTCGAGGTGACGTTGCGGGCCGTCGTGGACTTGTGGAACAGCATGGTGCCGCGCCACGTCTGCGTCACGGGGTCGTAATAGCCCAGATCGTTGTCTTCATATTGTTCCAGAGCGTAGGGCTTGGCATTCGCGAGAACGAACGGGAGGGCTTTTCCCTCCTGCGGCGCATTGAGTTGCATCAGGTCTTCCCCATCGAGAACCGGCTTGAGAAACCGGCCGATCCGTTTTGTAGGCGGCGGCCGGAAAGGGTCACAACCCCCCGTTTACGGGGGTGGCGCATCGGCGCTGACGAGGCCGGCGGTCGCAGCATCCAGCGCCACGCCACGCTGTTGCAACGCGGTAACCGCGCGCACCGCCTCCGCCCTGGAGATGAAATTGGCGCTGAAGGTGCGTAGGCCGCGTTTCGGCACAATCGTCAGCTGGTGCGCCAGCCGCCACCGCATCGTGACCTCCTGGATTTCGCTGAACAGCAGGCGGTGACGGCGGATGACACGGATGGTCACGCCGTCAGATCCGATGATCATGTTCGGATAGAGCGAATTGCGCGACAGCGCGACGATCGGCAGACCGCGCAGACCGCTGAATGTCGCAATCGGATTGAAATGCAGGTCCTCGATCATCCTCTCGCTCATGACGGATCGCAAGCGTGCGCGCATCCCCTTTTTGCGGGGTACCATAGACACGTCAAACCATGTTTAGCCTGACCGCCCGACTCCACGTCTTGATACAGCAAAGCCTGTCGGCAGATCACGTATGTTCATCAATGCCTTTATCCGCCTGATCGCCTTGTCCGGGATTGTCGGCCTTTCGGCCTTGTCCGCCAATGCGGAAGTGCCCAATGCCGCTGAGCAGGACGTCCGCTGGTTCGTGGGCAAATGGGCCGTCGGACCGGCCGATGCTCCAGGATTTGAGACGATCGCCGGAGGCGCCGACTGCAAGGCTGCGATCGACATTGCCGCGACGGGACCGGCAACAATTCGTCGAACCGTCAGAATGCGCAACGGTGCGCTGCGCTCCAGTGAATTCACCGTGAAAAGCTTCAGCGGGAATTTCCCGTGGTGGAGCCGGGACGGGCTCGGCGGCCCGGTGGCGAAGCGAACGGGCGCCGACAGCTTTGTCCTTGCCTCGACCCGCAACGGCAAAGCCGATTGGCCGAACGCCCTGAAACATACCCGTTGCCCGGAATGACATCAGTGCAGCGCGGTGCCGACTAGCCGACGGGCATTTTTCATCATGACGAAGGACCGTGCCGACATGACGGATAGCGTTCGGAAATCCCGGGTCTGGCTGCTGACGGGTTGGATCACCCTGTCTGCGGCATGTACGGCTCAGGCACAGTCCCAGAACGCGCCGGCTGTGGACATCACGCCGTTCAAGGCGGTCTACAAACTCGATTTCGGGCCATCCGACGAAAAATCGCCATTCAAAAGCGGCCAGGGCAGCCTCACCGTCGAACTATCAGGCAGCCGGTGTACGGACTATCGGATGATCCGCACCATGAATGGCACGCTGAATTCCGACAAGGGCCCCCTTCGCATGCAGTCGGAGGCGACATTCGCCGAAAATCCCGCCGGCAGCCAGTTCGCGTTCAGCCTGATCGAGCAGGCCAACGGCAAGGTCTCGCGGCAGTATAACCTTGTGGCCCGCAGGAACGACAATGGCGGCGCCACCATCACCTCCCGCAGCCTGCCCGGCGGAAAGGCCGAACTTCCGAAAGGCACGCTGTTTCCGCTGATGCACGAGCGCACGGTCATCGCTGCCGCTTCCTCTGGCCGCAAGAGCCTTGCGATCACCGTCTATAATCCCGAGGACACGATCGGAAGCGTCGAGCAGATGGCCTATACGTTCGGCCCTGAGAACAAGAATGCCCTGCCCAAGGGACATCCTGCGGATATCGAGCCGCTGAAAAACCAGTCGCGGCAGCGCGTTGAGGCCATCTTTCGGAACCACGCGACCGGAAAAATCCGCGCGCGCGAGCGCATGACCCGCTTCAACAACAGCATTTTCACGGTGTCGGACGCGCTGTCCGAGCACCTGCGGATCAAAGCCAGCCTGGCATCATTGACCCTGCTGCCGCAGAAGCCCTGTCCGTGACTGGAGCGAGATCGCTGCCGCACATTGAACTCCAGACATCCATCAGCTGCGAACACGAATACGACAGCAGCCCCAGCAGGCAGAGCGCAACCGCGCCATACCAGATCATGGAGCCCCAGAACCATGCGGGTTCTCGCTCTCTCGTGATCACACCGCCTCTGGTTGGAAATTCGTATGTTCTCCAGGCCTCGATCAGAGTCTGTCCGGTCAGGACAAGTCCCACAAGTGAAACGGTAAGCGTGATAACCGCGGGCAACAGTGGCGCAAGCCAGGATTCCACCATGAAGGCAAGCGCCAGATAGAGCAGCAGCCCGAGTATCCCGCAGAGCACGGCGGTCCGGGCAATTTGGCTGATGATATCGCCCATCTCAGGGGCCCTTTAAGCGATCGCAAACACCGCGCCCGGCAATCAGCCGGTCGACCGGCGCCCAGTCGTCGGTGAGAGTGACCGCACATGCGTCAGGCCAGTCCTTGGCCGCCTTCGTGACATCGATCCTGCGCCACACAACGCTCTCGGATTGGACAGCCTCTCCTGCGTTCATCACCGAGACCGCCACGCTTTCAGTGTCCGGCCGATAGGCGCTCCGACGGTTCTTCCAGGCGGCGACAACATAGTTGGTCGTGGCCTCCTGTTCGCGGCCGGCGGCCCATATATCGACCACCGGGAATACCGCCGACAACGTCGTCGCAATGCTGAGAGCGAGCGATGGCGTCGCCGCGCGGTCGATGACGTTCGACAGGTACACGCCATTCGCGGACATTCGCCCTGCGATCAATGCCGCGAATTCGCGCGTCACAAGATGCGGCGGCACGCTGTGGGTCCGGTAGGCATCCATCAGAATGACATCGAAGGTTTCAGCCGCCGGCAATCCGCGGACAACCGCACGTCCGTCGCCGATAAGTGTCGTCAGCCGGTCCTTTCCCCCGGCCCACATCTTGTCGTTCGCGACCGCGACCACCATTGGATCGAGTTCGATCGAGATGACCTTGGTGTGCGGCAGCGTCGTTGAGGCCGCCCAGGCCCGCGGCAATGTTGCCCCGCCGCCGCCGACCACCAGAGCGCGTCGCTCGGCCGCCTGCGGCTGCACGGCACGCGCCAGCCGGTCGGCCAGGGCGGCGTAGCCCAGATGGATCCGTTCCGGATGGTCGCGGTCGGAGGCGCTGTGTACGCCCTCGTCCAGGATCATGAAGCGCAGCAGGCCGTCACCGGCGAGCGGGCGGTCGAGCAGACGGACACAGGTGTAACGTGTCTCCCAGAGGCATGGGCCGGGTATGGCCCAGAGCAAGGCAACAACAGCCACTCCCGCGACGGCAGTCACTCCGAAGAGTGTGCGGATCGGGTGCTGTCCGGGGCATGGCAACATCAGGA
The DNA here is from genome assembly GCA_023387555.1 of Pseudomonadota bacterium. Lineage (GTDB taxonomy): Bacteria > Pseudomonadota > Alphaproteobacteria > Rhizobiales > Xanthobacteraceae > Pseudorhodoplanes. The sequence continues at coordinate 3,315 of JAEWHY010000045.1, read as the reverse complement.
TGCCAAGCGATAGCCAGATCGCGCAGACGAAGCCGATCAGGCCCGTCGCGCCAACCGTCTCCAGCAACAAGAAGCCCGTCATGACCGTGCCGGCGACGCTGCCGGAAGCGGACGCCGCATAGATCGCCCCGACCGTGCGCGTCACCTCCACCTGCGGTGTCAGGACGACAATACGGACTGCCAGGGGAGCGACGAATCCGACGGCAAGACTGGGTGGGAACGCCAGTCCCGCAAGCGCCAGCACCACACCATGGCCGGGGGCCTGTTCGCCGGCGAAGGTCTGCACCACGACACTCACCGCGCCCGGCATGACGGATGCGGCCAGAGCGGCCGACAACCAGACGATGCCAAGCCACAGTCTCAGCGTGCGGATATGCGTCGTGGTCCCGGCGACGATCCCGCCCAGCATATGGCCGATGGTGAGGCCGAGCAGCACGCTCGCGATCGCCGCCGACCAGGGAAGCAACGATTGCCCGACGTACGGCGCACCGAGCCGTACGATCGCCAACTCAACCGCCAGTGACGCCGCGGCGGAGAGAAAGATCGCAAACGGGAGCCAGCGGATCATGCCAGGGCGGCAACCGTTCGCCGCCGCAGCAGCGCGACAGCGGCAATCATCGCGGCATTGGCCAGCGACAGCATGCCGATCATCGCCAGCGAGCCGCGGACCCCGAAGCCGTCCAGCAGCAGCCACAGCGCCGCCAATACCCCCGCGACGCTCCCCGCCGCGCCAGCCGCATACATGGCACCGATCGTGCGCCCGTGCCCTCCGCCGGCGGTCAGCACGCTCACCATCAGCAGCGGCGCCGCAATTCCGAAGAGAATTCCGGCAGGAATGCAGGGGACGGCAGTGAACAAGACCACCCGCCAGAGGGTCGATGGCGCCGGCGCCAGGATCCACGCGTCCCACGGCCCGATCAGCATCGGGGCCGCCGCCACCGCAATGCCGCCAGCGGCGGTGGCCAGCGCCGCATAGCGCAGCGTCTGCTGAATATCGCCTTTCGCCGCAAGCGCCCCGCCGATTCGATTGCCGAGCGCGATGGCCAGCAGGAAGGCTCCGATAATCGAAGTCCATGTGTCGGTCGACATGCCGGCATAGGGGGCCAGGAGCCGCGCAGCGATGACCTCGAAGGCCAGCGCGCAAAAGGCCACCAGCCCCTCCGCGAGGCACAGCGAAACAACGCAGATCAGCTTCGACATTTGAGATTCGGTTCCCTAATGCGTTATGGAATCCGGCGTGGGGTTGTCGTACCCCGCGTTCGAGGGGGCGGCGGGACCCGGATGGAGCCTGACGCGCGCGGGGCAATGCGCGCCGCTTGGGCGCTGGCTTTCACGGATTTCCCCGATCAGGTTAGATATGGCGGCCATCGACGATAGCCGGAATCGGCACTCGCGCCGTTCGAGCGAGCGTAACATGGGGGGAGCGACTTGACGCATAAGGCGTCTCCGGCCGTTGTCATCCTGGCGACACTGGTGGCTGGACTGGTCCTCGTCGCGGTGTCGACGGTTTTCCTGCTTCATCAGCCATGGCTTGGCCTTCAGCTCGACGGTGCCGGCGATCGGGGCATCCGCGTTGTCGGCACTTTTAGCAACGGTCCGGCGGCGGAGGTTGCAAAGGGAACGATTCTCACCGCGATCGGCAATGGCGCGGGCGAGGTCGTAAGGCTTGTCCCGTTTGACCTGGTCGAGGATCCCGACACGGCTGCGACCTATACGGCGTTCGATGACTTCTTCGGCCGCCAGACCCGCATTGCCAACCTGCTTCGCAGCGAACAGGTGCGGCTGACCACGGCCTCCGGCGCCGAGATCCTGGTGACACCGGCTCCATCGCGACCGCTCCGCAGCCTTCCCGCAAGTTTCTGGCTTCAGCAATTCGTCGCACTTGCCTGTCTGGTGATCGGGGCATGGGCGTACAGCCTCAAGCGCCACGATCCGGCCGTCAGGCTGCTCGCCCTGGCGAACATGTTTTCGGCGCTCACTGCATGGGCCTCGGCCATGTTCGCTTACCGCGAACTCGCGATCGATGGCGGCGTTTTCAATTTCCTGTCCTCGCTCAACGTCGCAGGCGCACTGGGCTTCGCGGGTTCGACCCTTGTGCTGTTCCTGATCTATCCGCGCAGGCTTCTGCCTGCGTCCGTCATCGTTCTCATCGCTTTGGTTCCGGCCATCGCCTGGGTGGGCGATCTGCTGCGTATCGGATTCGATACGCCGACGATGCAGCGCTATCTGACCATGGTGCTGCTGCTGGTCGGCACCCTGGTTGCGGCTGGCGTCCAATATGCCCGTGCGGCCGGCGATCCGCTAACGCGGACGGCACTGAAATGGTTCGGGCTGTCGCTGGCGCTCGGTATCGTCATCTTCGTTTTTGCCCACGCCGTGCCGGCTCTGGCGGGTCGTCCGGCCGAAATGCCTCAGGCCGTCGTCTACGCATTCGCCCTCGTGATGAACGGTGGTCTTGTGGTGGCGGTCGTCCGCTACAGGCTGTTCGAACTCGACGTCTGGGCCTTTCGCATTCTGTTTTACGCCGGCGGTCTGCTCGTGCTGCTGACGATCGATGCGATCTTGATCGCAATCCTGCATTTCCAGCAGGCGGCCTCGTTCGGCATCGCAATCCTTGCTGTCGGCTTCATCTATCTGCCGTTGCGCGGAACGCTCTGGAATCGCTTCGTTGCGCGAAAGCGTCTGGAAGAGCACGAGATATTCCGCGCGATCATCGACGCATCGTTCGCCGCCTCGGCATCGGAGCGTTCGGAGCGGTGGCGCGTCTTGTTGCAACGATTGTTCGATCCGCTTGCGGTCGAATTTTTGGATCAGACCGTCGATGCCGTTAAGATTCGGAGAGAGGGGTTGGAGATGTTGCTTCCGTCCGCCGCCGATACCCCCGCTCTAGCCATCCGTTACCCTTGGCGCGGCCGCCGCCTGTTCGGACCGGCGCATGAAAAACTGGCAGGCGAACTGGTGCGGATGATGCGTTACACCGACGACAGCCGAAATGCCTACGAGCGCGGCAGCCATGCAGAGCGCCAGCGGATCGCGCGCGACCTGCACGACGATGTCGGCGCTCGCCTGCTGTCCGGTCTGTACAAGACCGACCTGGGAGACACCCAGCGCGTGCTGCGTGACGCGATTGCCGACATCCGCACCATCGTCAGCGGACTGTCCACCGATCATCCTCAACTCGGACAGATGATCGCTGCATTGCGTCACGAGACCGGCGAACGCCTCAGCGCGGCTGGCCTGGAACTGAACTGGCCAATTGACGACATTGACGACGTTCCGCTCCCGCTGGACTATCTGATCTTCCGTTCCCTGGCC
>JAEWHY010000028.1 GCA_023387555.1 Pseudomonadota bacterium | reverse complement strand
TCCTCGACGAAAGCGGTCCAGCCGGTGCGCGGCACATGAAAGGTCCAGGCGCCGTCGCGGTAATCGGCGATCTGCCCGTCCCTGCCGGACCAGTCGCCGCTGCCGATAGCCGCAACCACATAGCGATCGCCGTCGGCGGGCGATCCGGGCGGTGCCGACAGGTCGCGATCCTTGACCGACAGCATCACGATGCAATCGAGCAGACGCAGCGCCTCGTTGTGCGTGACGTGCTTCTGCGCCTGCGACGCCGCGATATAGGGCATGCCGAGATGAATGCTGTCGCTCATGTCGATTTTCCGTTATGGCGGTGCCCGCGGCATGGGGGCCGCGGCAGCACAGGTCGAGAACAATGGACGAAGTCAGCACGGCGCTGCTGATGCAGAAGGAACTGCTTCCCGGCGAAAAGCTGGTGCGGAGCTTTGGCGCCAATGCACTGCTGCCGCTGCACGTGCGCGATCATGCAAGACCCTACGTGCTGGGCGCATCGGCGCCGCGCAAGGTGCTGGGCATGCTGCACCTCACCAATTACCGGATCAAGTTCAAGCGCGCCGATGTGAGCAACGGCGACTTCTCGATCTTCCTGCCGGCCATTGCCGACACGCGCGACGTGTCATGGCTGCTGGTGCGCAAAGGCCGGTTGATCATGCAGGACGGAACTTTTCTCGAACTGGTGCGCTGGGGCATTCCGACGCTGATCGGCACGATCAACATCGCGCGCACGCAGGCGCAGAGCCTCGACTGGGACGCCATCAGGCGCGACATCGCCGCTGCATCGCCGGACGCGCTCGGGGCCTGGTCGGTGCTGCCGGCTTGACCGCTCAGTTCACCGCCAGCACCGCTTGCGCCGCAACGCCGCGTCCAACCACCGCCGAGATCTGCGCGACCCGCACCGTGATGGTGCCGAGCGGCGCGCCGAAATCCGCAATCTCGCTGGCAGCGGGATACAGCACCTGCGCCGTCGTCGCGTGGAGTGTGCGCTTCACCGCGCTGCCGTCGAGAATATCGACCTCATAGCCTTCCGACGCCTCACCGAGCGGCACCTCCTGCGCCTCCCATGAATCACCGTCATGGCGCGTGCGCCGGATCCACGACAGGACGATGCCCTCCCCGCTGCGCAAGGCGCGCAGATGCACCGGCGCACAGGGCCGCAGCGCCACGCCCTGCGGCGTGACCTCTGCCGTGACCGCGGTGTCGTCGCCGTGATCGCGATCCGCCGCAACGATACGCAGCAGCAGCGGCCGGCCGAGCATCTCGAGGCCGCGCGCCACCGGCACCACATGGGCATCGAGCAGCACGAATCCCGCACCCGCCGGCAGCGGATCGGCCATTGCGGCTTCGGTGCCGCCCTGCCCGCGCAACAGATGCGACAACTCATACAGGCCATCGCCGACGAGATCGGCCTGCCCGAACTGAATGATCTCGCATGCGCCATCGGGACCGCGCAGGGCCGCGAGATTGGCGCCGCCGAGCAGCGCCAGGTCGGAGACCGACGCAAGCTCGCCGCCGTGAAGCTGGACGCGCAAGACATTGGCATCGTCGAAGCGGAACACCGCGCCTTTCGCAAACGGATCGAGCGTCTCCCCCATCACCGCCGGCGCGAAGGCCACGGCCGCCCGCTCATAGGAGCCGCCATCGCCCGAGCGCCAGATCGCAACCGCGCCCGGCCAGGGATCGGCGAAGATCGCCGCGCGCGTCAGCACCACCGGCTCTTCGCCATCGAGCGCCGGCAGATCGAACACCTGCACATCGACCGGACCCACCGGCGACGGCACCGGCGGGCTGTTCGCCGCCTCCGGTTCGAGCGGCAGATTGAATCGTCGGTCACGCTCTCGCCGGCGCCGCGCAGGCCCGCACCGATGATGCGGATCAGGTCGCGTGCAGCGAGGCGGCCTTTGGCGAAGCGCTCCGCGAGCGCCACGAGGTCACCTTCGCCGAACGCGGATTCCAGATCGGCCAGCGCGCCGAGGGTGAGAACCAAAGTGCGCCTGCGGCCGCCGATCTCGGCCTCTATCTCACCGCGGTGACGATTGGGCATGATGAATACTCCGGGGCTCGTGTCCCGGACGCGGTGCAGCACGAAGTGATGCACCGCTGAGCCGGGACCCAGTCAATTCCTCAATTGTCTTGTGGGTCCCGGTTCTGCGCAGCGCCATTTCATGGCGCAGCGCGCCCGGGACGTGAGACCTAGGCCGCCGCGAACGTCAGTTCGCCGGCCGATTCCAGCGCCATGTCGTAGGTGACCTCGCCGTCGTGTTCGCCGGCGAATTCGAGGCTGGCGATCTGGAACAGCCCCTGCACCGTGCCGAAATCCGGGATCACCACCTGGCAATTCTTCACCGCACCATCGAAGAAGGTCTGGCGCATCAGCGCGTCGGTCGCGGCATCCTTGAACAGGCCGCGGCCGGACAGGCCGGCGCGCTTGATCCCGGCGCCGTCCAGCAATTCGCGCCAGCGCCCGGCGCTCTCCGCGTGCGTGATGTCCACGGTCTCAGCGTTGAACGCGATACGCCGCGAGCGCAGGCCCGCCACCGTCACATATGACGACCCGTCATGCATCTTGATGAGCAGGTCCTTGCCCTTTTGTGCTGCCATCGTTGTGTTCCTGTGATGTTGCCGCTCGTAACCCTCCCCCTCGTGGGGAGGGTCGATCATCCGAACGAAGTGAGGATGATCGGGGTGGGGTCGCTGCGATGAATGGTGGCAACGCCCCCCCCCCCCCGGGGGGGGGGGGGGGGGCCAACGGCCCCCCCC
>JAEWHY010000331.1 GCA_023387555.1 Pseudomonadota bacterium | reverse complement strand
GCCTTTGGCCGGTCGACCTCCCCCTCAAGGGGGGAGGTGATGAGAAGATGCCCGAAAGCATGGTGACTTACGCCGCCTTCTCGCTCTTGCGCAGCGTGTCGCGGCGCAGCGTCAGCTGGGTGATCTCGTGCATCTCGAGCGCAAGCTGCATCGGATGCGTCTTCAGCGTCTGCTCGAGCGACTTTTCAGCCGCGGCCATCAGCATGTCTGCGACCTTCTGGTAGGCTTCCTTCGCCCGCCCCTCGCGCATGCGCACGATGATGTGAACGAAGGCGTTGTCGGGATTGCGATCGGCGACGCAATAATGCTCGCGGCGCATCGCCCGGGTGCGAATGCCTTCGAGCGGGGCCTGACCGCTGTCGATCATCGCCTGATGCAGCGCGTTCAGCAGGCCCTGAACGTCCATCGACCGATCGAGATTGGCTGAATATTCCACCATGATGTGCGGCATCGCATCCTCCTCGCGGCCTGTGAGTGCTGGGGGTCGTTGACGTGCCCCCGCGGAGACCTTTAACATGTTAATCATTTCGCCGGGCCGGCCGTCAAGACGGATATGCCCGGAAACGAGAGCGTCCAACGCTCGCTGAAATTCGGGAGGCCGTCCATGCCGTTGCCGCTAGAGCGCATCAAGGGTTCGATTCCGCCGCTGATCACCCCGTTCCGGAACGGCGAGGTCGATTACGACGCCTATGCAAGGCTCGTAGAAATGCAGATCCTCGAAGGCTCGCACGGCATCCTCGTCAACGGAACGACCTCCGAGCCCGCTTCTCTGACCACCGAGGAACGCAACCGCCTGGTGACGCTGACGGTCGAGGTGGCGAAGGGCCGGGTGCCTGTCGTCGCCGCCACCGGCTCGCAGGCGATCTGGGAAACCCGCATCCTCACCGAGCATGCGGCAAAGGCCGGCGCGGATGCGCTGCTGATCGTCACGCCCTATTACACCCGGCCGCCGCAGCGCGGCATGATCGCCTATTATCTCGAGGTGATGAAGGGCATCGACCTGCCGTGGATGATCTATCACATCCCCGGACGCGCGGCGGTCGACATCAAGATCGATACCGTGAAGGAACTGCGCGAGAAGTCGCGCAATTTCGTCGGCATGAAGCATGCCTCGCTCGATCTCGACTTCGTCACCGAATGCCTCGCCGCCGCAGGTCACGACTTCAAGATCTTCGTCGGGCTGGAAGAGTTGTCGTTCCCGATGATGGCGATCGGCGCCTGCGGGCTGATGAATGCGGTCGGCAACCTGCGCCCGCGGGTTCTGTCCGATCTGTGCGAGGCGGTGTGGCGCGGCGATCTGAAGACTGCGCAGGACCTGCATCATCGCCTGCACGATCTCAACAAGGCGATTTTCTACGACACCAATCCGATCCCGATCAAATACATGGCGAAGCGGCTCGGCATCGTCGATCGCAACGAACACCGGCTGCCGATGGTGCCGGCGACGCCGGAACTGGAAAAGCGTCTCGACGGCGTGCTGTCGCGCGCCGGCATGCTCAGGAGCGAAGCCGCAGAATGAAACTCGTCAGCTTCAATCATCGCGGCCGTACCAGCTTCGGCGTGGAATCGGGCGACGGCGTGATCGACATGCCGCCCCGCCTGCCGCGCTATCAATCGCTGCTCGAAGTATTGCGCGCGGGTGCGCTCGACGAGGTGCGCACTGCCGCAAGGGACGCGCGGCCCGACTTCCCGCTGGATGACGTGACGCTGCTGCCGCCGGTCGTCGGCCCGGAGAAGATCCTCTGCATCGGCGTGAACTACGGCAACCGCAACGAGGAATACAAGGACAACTCGGACGCGCCGAAATATCCGAGCATGTTCTTCCGCACGCCGGGTTCGTTCGTCGGCTACGGCGCGTCGCTGATCCGGCCGCCGGAATCCGAGCAGCTCGATTACGAAGGCGAGATCGTGCTGATCATCGGCAAGGAATGCCATCGCATCAAGCCGGAGCAGGCGAAGGATCACATCGCCGGCTACACGCTCTGCAATGAGGGCACGATCCGCGACTGGCTGCGGCACGCCAAGTTCAACGTCACGCAGGGCAAGAATTTCGACCGCTCCGGCTCGATCGGACCCTGGATGGTGACCGCCGACGAGATCGAATACGGCAAGCCGATGCATCTGGTGACGCGCGTCAACGGCGAGATCCGGCAGGAGGACACCACCGCGAACCTGATCTTCGACTTCGACTATCTGCTGTCGTACATCACGATCTTCACGACCCTGAAGCCGGGCGACATGATCGTCACCGGCACGCCGACCGGCGCGGGTGCGCGGTTCGATCCGCCGAAATGGCTGAAGCCCGGCGACGTCGTCGAAGTCACGGTGCCGGAGATCGGTACGCTGGTGAATGGGGTCGAGGACGGGCTGTGACAGAGGCCGGCTCATGAAGGCGCGGATGCGGCCGTTCCAGCGCTCGTTACCGATGCAGCTGATGCTGGCGCGGGAAGCGGTGATGCAGCGCTTCCGGCCGCATCTGAACGCGCATGGCCTCACCGACCAGCAATGGCGCATCGTCCGCGCGCTGAACGAGGTCGAGGCGATGGATATCGCCGCGCTCGCCCGCGCGTGCTGCCTGCACACCGCTTCGCTGTCGCGCAGCCTGCCGAACCTCGAAGCCGCCGGACTGATCTCGCGCCGCGCCAACAGGGAGGACCAGCGCCGGGTCAGCGTGTCGCTGACCGCCGCGGGACGGCACTTGTTCGAGACGGTCGCGCCGCAATCGGAGGCCATCTACGCCCAGCTTGCGCAGGACATCGGGCCGGCCCGGCTCGAACAGATCTATGCGCTGCTCGACGAAGTGATCGGCATTCTCGAGAAGCCGCGGCCGCAGCCACGGGCCAGGTCGGCCGCAGCCCGGTCGCGCGATGCGGTGAAGCGCGGCAGGGCGGAGTGATCTTTCCCTCCCCCCGCGAAGCGGTGGGGAGGGTGGC
>JAEWHY010000616.1 GCA_023387555.1 Pseudomonadota bacterium | reverse complement strand
GTTTCAAACTGCGTGGCCCGGCCGGGTAATCCGCCGGGTTCTTTTTTTGCGCAGGAAGCGGTTGCGCCGCCCGAATTTGCAGCTCGCCTTCGCGCCAATCAGGAAACGTTAACGATTATTGAATGCGTTCGGCGCTATCGTTGCGTCATGAGTGATTCGCTCGAGCGGCTTCACCGGTCGGTGCTCGCCCTGCAGAAGGGCGATCCCCAGTTGTCGCGCACGGCGCGGCTGATGCGCTCCGGCCGCGCCAAGATCGCCAAGAAAATGGCGGAGGAGGCGGTCGAGGTCGTGGTCGACGTGATGCGCGGCAATCGGGACGCCGCAGTGCGCGAAAGCGCCGACCTGCTCTATCATCTGGTTGTACTCTGGGCCGAGGCCGGCATCCGGCCTGCGGATGTCTGGGCCGAGATGGACCGTCGCGAGCGCCTGCTCGGTATTGCCGAAAAGCCCCCGAAGGACCTGCCGCTGGAACTCGCCTCCGCCGCGGTGCCGGTGGTCCGGCGAAAAGTCGTCGCGGCGGAGCCCCGCCGCATTCCCAAGCGCCGCCGATCCGGCTATTGATCCGTCCCCTTTCGCAGCGCGCAGCGCGGGCTTGCCCGCCTTGCGATCAATGGCCGAAACCGGAAACATCCGGCTTTCGGCATCCACCGACAGGATGAGCATGCTCCGCCGGATGTATGACTGGTGCGTCGCCGCTGCCTATCGGCCGGCCGCGAAGTGGATCATGGGCTCGGTGTCCTTCGCCGAGAGCTCATTCTTCCCGATCCCGCCCGACGCCATGCTGGTTCCGATGTCGCTGGCGCGTCCGGAGAAGGCCTATTCCTACGCCTTCCTGTGCACCTGGACTTCGGTTGCAGGCGGCATCCTTGGCTATGTGATCGGCGCGCTGCTCTACGACTCGGTCGGGCAGTGGGTGATCTCGGCCTATGGCCTCGGTTCGGAAGCCGATGCCTTCAAGGAATATTACGCAAAATGGGGCGCCGTGATCATCCTGCTGAAGGGGCTGACGCCGATTCCCTACAAGCTGGTGACGATCACCTCGGGCTTCGCCGGGTACAACCTGCTGCTCTTCATCCTGTTTTCGGTGATTACGCGCGGCGCGCGGTTCTACATCCTCGCCTTCATCCTGCACCGCTATGGCGACAAGGCGCGCACCATCATCGAGGAGCGGCTCGGCCTTTGGGCAACGCTTGCGGCGGTGGTGCTCGTTGGCGGTATCGTGGCTGCGCTGTACATCATCTAGGCGGCAGGCCGATCCTCATTTTCGCCATGCCGACGGTGGAAAACCGCATTCGGCGACACCGGCGCGGTGTGCTATACGTCTTTCACGCATCTGCATCCGAGACGCGGGGCACTTGGATCGCACAATGGCCAGACCCACAGCACGATATGGCTATCCGCCCGCACTCCGCGGGATCGTGACCGCATGCGCCTTATGGCTGCTCGCCCAGCCGGCTTTTGCGCAGATGCCGCAGCCGGAGCCGGTGCCGCCGGCAGCGCCACAGCCTTCGCAATCCGAGTCGCAGGCCGGGGAGCCGCAGCCGCCTCCGGCCGAGGCGACTCCGCCCAAGCCCGAAGGTTTCTTCGGCGCCTGGGAGCGCTGGAACCGCGAATTCAAGGCAAAGGTCGACGAAGCCAACGCCAAATGGCGGGCGAGCGTCGAGGCCACCAATGCCAAGCTCAAGGCGAGTGCCGACGAAACCAATGCCAAGCTGAAGCAGAGCGTCGAGGAAAACAACGCCCGGTGGCGCGAACTGAATCAGCGCACCGAACAGGCGGCGAAAGAGGCCGCCGCCCGCCAGAAAGAGGCGGCTGAAGCCTTCAAGAACCTCGCCAATACCCGGATGGTCGAAGGGCGTCAGGTTTGCGAAGCCGCCCCGAACGGCTCGCCCGATTGCCAGGCCGCCGCCGAAACCATCTGCAAGGGCAAGGGCTTCACGATCGGCAAGAGCGCCGACATCACCACGACCCGCAAATGCTCCGCCCGCGCGCTGCTGCGGCGCGATGAGTCCGAGTGCCGGACCGAAACTGTGGTGATCAAGGCGGCGTGCCAATAAATCCAAGCGGTCATTGCCGGGCTTGACCCGGCAATCCATCAAGCGATGCAGCTCAGGCTGAGGCTGGACTCTCAGCCCCTGAGCGGGGAGGCTTGATCCCACGGGGCTGCCTTCACGGCGTTCGGCAGCGGCCTCCCGTTTCGTGGGGAGGTGAAGAAAACGAGCCGGGGAGGATTGCTGTGAATCTGTTTGCCAAGCTCAGCGAGCGGGAAGCCGCCGGACGTCCCATTCACATTGGCCTGATCGGTGCCGGCAAGTTCGGCACCATGTTTCTCACCCAGGTGCGGCGGACGACCGGCATGCATCTCGTGGGTCTCGCCGACCTCGATGTCGCGCGCGCGAAGGGCCAGCTTGCATCGGCGGGATGGGACGCTGCGCAATATGCCGCGGCCTCGCTCGGCGATGCGCTGAAGTCGCGCACGACCTTTGTGACCGAGGATGCCGCCGCATTAATCGCATGTCCGGACATCGACGTGATCGTGGAGGCGACCGGCGATCCGAAGACCGGGATTCGCTTTGCGCTCGCTGCCATCGAGCACGGCAAGCATATCGTGATGGTCAATGTGGAGGCGGACGCGCTCGCAGGTCCGCTGCTGGCGCGCAAGGCGCGCGCGGCCGGCGTGGTCTACAGCCTTGCCTGGGGCGATCAGCCGGCGTTGATCTGCGAGCAGGTCGACTGGGCGCGCGCCTGCGGCTTCAAGGTGATCAGCGCCGGCAAGGGTACGCGCTATCACCCGACCTATCACCGCTCCAATCCGGACACGGTGTGGGAGATCCTCGACAAGTATCTGAAGATCGACGATCGCGGTTCGATCAATCCGAAAATGTTCAATTCCTTCATCGACGGCACCAAGTCCGGCATCGAGATGACGGCGGTGTGCAATGCCACCGGTCTCATGCCGCAGACGAACGGTCTCGGTTTTCCGCCGGCCAGCCGTTTCGAGCTGGCCGATATCTGCAAACCCAGGAGCGAGGGCGGCGCGCTGGAGGCCGTCGGGGTGACCGAAGTCGTGTCGTCGGTAGATCGCGAGGAGCGCGACGTGCCGCATCACCTCGCCATGGGCACCTTCGTGGTGTTCGAGGGCGAGAGCGACTATGCGCGGCGTTGCTTCCGCGAATATCACCTGATGCCGGACCGCAGCGGCCGTTACGCGGCGCTGTACCGGCCGACCCATATGATCGGCCTCGAGCTTGGCATTTCGGTCGCGTCGGTTGCGC
>JAEWHY010000598.1 GCA_023387555.1 Pseudomonadota bacterium | reverse complement strand
GTGGCGCCGGAGATGCCATCGGCAGCCACGCCGTTGAACACGCCGTTCTGCCACTGGCCGACGGTCCAGACCTTGTGGTTGATGCCGTCCGCCAGATTGACCTCGCCGATGATGGTCTTGAACGGAGCCTTGCGGATCTCCTGGACCACCTTCGCCTTGTCGGTGGTGCCGGCGCGCTCGATGGCCTGGCCGAGGATCTCGAGCCCGGCATAGGTCACCGCGCTCGCCCAGGAATCCGCATCGACGCCGCTCACTTCCTTGTGGCGCTTGCGATAGTCCGCGATCGCCTGCGAGTTCGGATCGATGCCGCCGACGCCCATCACGCCGTTTGCCGCGTCCTTGAACCGGCCGATATAGGCCGGGAACGCGGTGCCGACGCCGACATAGAACGCGCCGACGTCAAACTTCTGAATCCGCGCCTGATCGGTCAGCGCGAAAGTGTCCGGCGGATAGGAGAACGCCACGAACGCATCCGGATTAGCCGCCTTGGCCGCGCTGATGATCGGGGCGACGTCCTGCGTGCCGAGCGGATAGGAGGACTCATAGACGATCTCGAAGCCGGCTTTCTGCAGGGCCGGCTTGCCGGCGCGCACCAGTTCGAGACCGAACGCATCGGCGACATTGACCAGCGCCACGCGCTTGCCGATCGCGCCGGAGTCGCGCAGCTTCTTCAGCGCATCAGCGACGCCTTCGGCAAGCTGCTTGGAGGTGCCCAGCAGCCAGAACGAATTGGTCCAGCGCTTGGCGAAATCCTGCACGTTGTCGGTCGCGGCGGTGGTCGCGATGTGCGGATAGCCGAACTTGGCGATCAGCGGCGCCGTCGCGACATTGATGCCGGTGGAGTACGGCGTCACGATGAAGTCGACCTTGTCGACGGTCGCGAGCCGCGTGATGTTCTTGATCGCTTCGTCGGCGCTGGTCTTGTCGTCGTATTCGACCAGTTCGAGCTTCATCTGCTTGCCGCCGACCTTCAGGCCGCCGCGCTTGTTGACCTCTTCCATCCACAGCTTGATGTTCGGCCAGTGCGTCACCGCCGCCGGCGCGCCGAGCGGGCCGGTCTTCGGGGCGCTGGCGCCGATCTTCAAGGTGTCCTGGGCCGCTGCGATTCCGCCCGCCATCACCAGCGCGGTGGCGGAGGCCGCCAGCATCACCGACAGTTTTCTGAGCATCAATTTCCTCCTCTGGGTTTACTGGAGCGGCGCCTTTGGCACCGGTTTTTTCCCGCCGGCAATCTATCTGGCGGTCTGGAACATGGTCCAGCATGGTTCATCGTTATCGTCAACGTCGCGCAGACCGGGCGTCCGGCCCAATCGGCCCGGATTCGCCCGTTTAACCGGGCTGCGGCGTTGTGTATCGCTGGCCGCGCCGACAATGTCGCCGGATCGTTACCCTATCGTTGCAAATGCATCTTTAGGCGCCCCGAACCGGTCCCGGCTTTGATCCAGCCGATCAGGCAAATTGGATGGTCTTGGTCTCGAGATAATTGTCGAGCCCTTCCGGGCCGCCCTCGCGGCCGACACCGGACTGCTTGAAGCCGCCGAACGGCGCCTTCGGATCGACAATCATGCCGTTGATCGTCACCGTCCCGGTGCGCATGCGCCGCGCCATCCGGTAGCCGCGTTCGGGGTCGGCGGTATAGACCGCACCGGCAAGGCCATAGACCGAGTTGTTGGCCTTGCGGATCGCATCGTCCTCGTCGCTGTAGGTAATGACCGACACCACCGGGCCGAAGATCTCCTCCTGCGCGATCTTCATGTAGGGATGCACGTCCGTGAAGACGGTCGGCTCGATGAAATAGCCCTTGTCGATATCCTTGGGACGGCCGCCGCCGATCGCGATCGTCGCGCCTTCGGCCTTCCCGGCGGCGATATAGCCCTGCACGCGCTCAAGCTGGCGCGCCATGGTCAGCGGGCCCATCTGGGTGTCGGGGCTGAACGGATCGCCGACCTTGATGCGCGACACCGCACCGAGGAAAAGGTCGAGAAATTCCTTCTTGCGCTGCTCGGGCACCAGAATGCGGGTGAGCGAAAAGCAGACCTGCCCGGTGATCGGCATCGAATAGACCATCAGGCTCGGCAGCGCGGCGGCGAAATCGGCGTCATCGAGGAGGATCGCCGGCGACTTGCCGCCGAGCTCTAGGCTGACTCGCGCAAGCCGCTGCGCGCAGACCGCGGCGATGTGCTTGCCCGCGGCCGTCGAGCCGGTGAAGGCGACCTTGTCGACATCCTTGTGACGCACGAGATAGTCGCCGCCCTCGCGGCCTGCCGGCACCAGATTGAACACGCCCGCCGGCAGACCCGCCTTCTCGATGCATTCGGCCAGGATGTAGGCCTCGAGCGGCGTCTCCGGCGACGGCTTCGAAACGATCGTGCAGCCGGCCGCAAGGCCCGCCGCGACCTTGTAGCTCAGCAGCACCAGCGGCGCGTTCCACGGCGTGATCGCAGCGCAGACGCCGATCGGCTCCTTGGCCACCTTCACCTTGCCGCCATCGTCGCGCTTGCGATCGTCGACGAACGGATAGGTCTCGATCAGGTCGGCGTAATAATTGAACAGCGTCGGATTCTGCCCAACGAGCTTCTTCGTCAGCATGATGGGAGCGCCGACCTGCAGCGTCCAGGCATTGGCGATGTCGTCGAGGCGCTGCGTCAGCAGCTCCGCGACCTTGCGCAGATATTTGGCGCGTTCGGCCGGCGCCATGCGCGGCCACGGTCCGTTGTCGAAGGCATCGCGCGCTTCGGCGACGGCCCGATCGATGTCGGCGCGTCCGGCTTCCGGATAGCTGAGGATCAGTTCCTCGGTGACCGGAGAGACGACGTCGAGCTTCTGCGTCGAAATCGGTTCGACCCATTTTCCGCCAATGAACAGCTGCTGCGGAGCGGCCGGCGTCGGCTTGATCCTGGTGATCATGTTCATGGCGATGTCTCCCGCGGGCTGATGGGCGCCCGCATTGTTTCTTGGTTATCGTGCTTATGGTGCTCCGGCGTGGCGGCGAAAGCGCGGCACGTTATCGCAAGCGGATGGGCCGAACCAGCGGCTCAAGCGGGCTCGTGTCCCTGGACGCGGTGCAGCCTGTAGGATGGGTTGAGCGCAGCGAAACCCATCGCTTTGCCAAAACGAGATGTCTAACCGCATTGCGTCCGCTCGCAAGCGAGCCCGCGCGACCACCACGACCGGATTGATGGGTTTCGCTGCGCTCAACCCATCCTACATTGCCCTAGCTCGGGCTTGACATCCTAGGAATAAAAGCATATAGCCACCCCACCTCGCTCAATGAGGGGCGTCAACCGGTGACGCCAGTTGATGGAGCGGGGTGCGGCGCCTGCGGGTATGGCCTCGTCCGCCATGCTCCCGGGAGGCCCCGGGACCCCGCTCTACGGGCACTACGACCCGTGCGCGAGGAGCTCGCTGTACGGCCTGCACCCGGTTGTGCAGGTACGCAAACGCGGGTCCGGGGTCAGTACGATGCCTCCGGTGTCGCACCAGAACGCCGCCAAAGAAGCCTGCCGCGGGTGATAAGCCCAAGGCGGGTGATGCGCCGTGAGGCGGCCGTGCGCTGGCAACAGTGTGCGGCGTATTCAGGAATGCCCTGCGCTTCACGGCGCATCATTCCCCTCACCATTTTGGAATACGGGCGCGCCCGCGC
>JAEWHY010000571.1 GCA_023387555.1 Pseudomonadota bacterium | reverse complement strand
CGTGATGCCGATGATCGGGCCGAACAGCTGGTCCATCGCCTTGATCGCGGCGTCGTGGCCGTTCATGCCGTGTTCGATGTTGTGGGAGGCTCCTTCCACCACGACGATGGCGTCGTCGACCACGATGCCGATCGCGAGCACGATCGCGAACAGGGTCGAGAGGTTGACGGTGAAGCCCAGCGCCCACATCGCGGCAAAGGCGCCGATAATGGTGACCGGCACCGTGGTCGCCGGCACCAGCATGGCGCGCCAGTCCTGCAGGAAGATCAGGATCACGATCAGCACCAGGAACGCCGCCTCGATCAGCGTGTGATAGACCTCGTTGATCGAGGCATTCACGAATTTCGTGGTGTCAAACGGGATCTGGTATTGCACGCCGGGCGGAAACGCCTTGGCGAGGCTCTCCATCTTCTCAGCGACAAGCTGGCGCACCTGCAGCGCATTCGCGCCGGGAGTCTGGAAGATGCCGAGCGCCGCCGCCGGCTGTCCGTCCTGGGTGAAGATCTGGCTGTAGGTCTGCGCGCCGAGTTCGACCCGGCCGATATCCTTGATCCGCACCAGTTGCCCGCCGGCTCCGGTGCCGGTCTTCACCACCACATTCTCGTATTGCTCGACCTCGCTGAGCCGTCCGGAAATGTCGATGGTGTACTGGAAGTTCTGCCCCGAAGGCACTGGCGGGATGCCGATCTGGCCGGCCGTGACCTGCTGGCTCTGCGACTGCAGCGCCTGGATCACGTCCTGCGGCGTCAGTCCGAAGCCATAGAGCTTGTTCGGGTCCATCCAGACCCGCATCGAATACTGGCCGGCGCCGAAGACGTTGACATTGCCGACGCCGGGCACGCGCGACAGTTCATCGCGCAGGTTGATGGTGCCGTAGTTGGCCAGAAACAGGCTGTCCCGGCTGCGATCCGGTGACGTCAGCGTCACGAACATCAGGATCGAAGTGGATTTCTTCTGAACCGTGACGCCCTGCGCCTGCACCGCCTGCGGCAATTGCGAGAGCGCGCTGGAGACGCGGTTCTGCACCAGCACCTGCGCGAAATCGAGATCGGTGCCGATCTTGAAGGTGACGGTCAGCGTATAGGTGCCGTCCGCCGCGCTGGTGGACTGCATGTAGATCATGTCTTCGACGCCGTTGACCTGCTGCTCGATCGGCAGGGCCACGGTATCGATCACGACCCGCGCACTGGCGCCGGGATAGCGGGTCTGCACCTGCACGGTGGGCGGCGTGACGTTCGGATATTGGGAGACCGGCAGATTGATGAGCGCGACCAGACCGACCACGACCATCAGGATCGCGATCACATTGGCAAGGACCGGGCGTTCGATGAAGAATTTGGAGATCACCGCAAGTGTCCCGAATCCGAAGTCCGCTTCGTTCTGCGGCTTGCTGGTGAGCGGACTTCGGCTTCGAAGGACACTAGCAAACCCATGATTTCAGTGTGGTTTGGTTCGGAAATCCACGCTCGAAGAGCGTGCGGCAAGAATGAAGCGGATTTCCGAACCACCACACTAGCTCCCGGATCAGGATTGCTTGGGCGGCGTGAGCGTCTGCGGCTTCGGATCGACCTTCTGGCCCGGGATTGCGCGCAGCAGCCCGTCGACCACGACGCGATCCTCCACCTTGAGTCCGTCCAGGATCACGCGCAGCGAACCGACCTGCTGGCCAGCGGTGACCGGACGCTGCTCGACCACATTGTCGGCATTGAGCACCAGCACATAGCGGCCGCCCTGATCCGCGCCGATCGCCACATCGGGTACCAGCAGCCGTTCCTGGCCCGGACCCGGCACCCGCACGCGCACGAAATAGCCCGGCAGCAGCGCCGCATTCGCATTCTGCAAGATGCCGCGCACGGGAAGCGTGCCGGTGCCCGCCGCCAATGTCGGCGCCGCGTAATCGAGGTGTCCCTTGTACGGGAAGCCGACGTCGGTCTGCAGGCCGACCTCGACCGGGATATTGCTCACGTCGTTCGTGATCTCGCCCATCCTGGCGCGTTCGGCGCGAATCCGCTGGACCTCCTGTTCGTTAATATTGAAGTTGACCCAGATCGGGTCGATCTGAACGATGGTCGCAAGCTTGGTCGGCGTGTTGTTGGCGCCGACATATTCGCCGACCGAAACGAGGCGCGCGGTGACGATGCCGTCGAACGGCGCCAGCACCTGGGTATAGCCGTAATTGATCCTGGCAACTTCGGTATTGGCCTGGGCCTGCTCGAGGTTGGCCTTGTCGGTGTCGCGCTGGGTCAGCGCCTTGTCATAATTCGCCTGCGACGACACCTGGCGTTTGACGAGGTCGGCCTGGCGATCGAACTCGATCTGCGAATTGGCAAGCTGCGCCCTGGCGGCATCCTCCTGCGCGACGGCCTGATCGAGCTTGGCCTTGTAAGGCTCGGGCTCGATCTGGAACAGCGGCGCACCCTTCTTCACCAGCGCACCGTCGGTATACTGGATCGCCGTCACGAAGCCCGGAATGCGCGCCACGAGATCGACCGAGTTCACCGCCGCCAGCGTGCCGGTCTCTTCGAGATAGCCGATCACATTGGTCCGCAGCGGATTGGCCACGACGACCTGCGGCGGCGGCGGCGGGACATAGCGATTGGTCTCTTCGCAGGCGGCGAGAAAACCGGCTGCGGCGAGGGCGAAGAGCGAGAAGATTCGAGAGCGCGCGAGCATGCGGCTACAATTCCGTGCCTGTGGAACTTTGGCAAGCGGCAACGGCCGTTTCCAGACCGGCTCGGCCACCCGCAAAGCCCCCCGTTGAAAACCAAAAAAGCGAAACCGGCGCCGCAACGGGCGCCGGTTTCAGCGAAATGTCGTGATCGAGAGTTAAGAGCTGGCGTTCAGCACAGTGACGGAGCGTCGATTCTGCGACCAGCAGGAGATATCGTCGCACACCGCGACCGGACGCTCCTTGCCGTAGGAAATGGTTCGCATGCGCTGCGGATTGACGCCGCGCGACGACAGATACTCACGCACGGTCTGAGCGCGGCGCGCGCCGAGCGCGATGTTGTATTCGCGGGTACCGCGCTCGTCGGCATGGCCCTCGACCGTGAAGCTGTATTGCGTATAGCGGTTCAGCCATTGCGCCTGATTGTCGAGCGTGGCGCGGGCCTGCGGCGTCAGCGTCGACTGATCGGATTCGAAGAAGACGCGGTCGCCCACGTTCACGACGAAGTCCTGCTGGCTGCCCGGTGTCGCAGCGCCGGCGGCCCCGACCTGATCGCCCGAATTCTTCGCGCATGCGGACACCGCAAGCGCACCCGCCAGCACGGCGATCAGCCCGACCGCGCGCACCAATCCGCGCATGTCCATGCGGCGCAGGGATTGTCTCACAGCAATCATCCCGGTGACTCCATTCACTACGTACTGGAAGGTCTAAGGCCGGATCGTTAAGCGAACCTTCCGTCAACCTTGATCAGGCCTTACAAAGCGCCCCGAAATGCGGCGGTTCGCCGCAAACCATCGTTAATGGTTACTCACGCCTTAATGCCGAAAATGCGGCGAATCGAATCCGAATTCCGGACATCGCCATGCGCAGCGCGCAAGCGGTGCATCGCGGCAACAGTCGCAAGCGGTTGAAGTCAGGACAGAAGCGGCGACCAGGCCGGATCTGATGCGAAGCTGGGCGTCGGAATGCGCTGCTCGTTGCGGCCGGTGATATCCACCGAATAAAGCGACGGACCGCTCTGCCCGCCGCCTTCGCGGAAGAACATGATCACGCGGCCATTGGGCGCGAAGGTCGGTCCCTCGTTGTGGAACCCTTCGGTGAGGATGCGCTCGCCGGAACCGTCGGTGCGCATGATGCCAATCGAGAAGCGTCCGCCTCCCTGCTTGGTGAAGGCGATGGTGTCGCCGCGCGGCGACCAGACCGGCGTTGAATAGGAACCTTCGCCGAAGCTGATGCGCTGCGCCGGTCCGCCGGTCGAAGGCATTACATAGATCTGCTGCGAGCCGCCGCGATCGGATTCGAAACAGATCTGGGAACCGTCGGGCGAATAGGACGGCGCTGTATCGATCGCAGGCGACTGCGTCAGGCGCGTGGTGGCACGCGAGCGCAGATCCATCACGAACAGATTCGAGTTGGAGCCCTGCTGCAGGCTCATGATCACGCGCTGGCCGTCCGGCGAGAACCGCGGCGAGAACGTCATGCCGGGGAAATTGCCGACGATTTCGCGCTGGTTGGTCTCGATGTTGAGCAGATAGACGCGCGGATCGCCCTGTCCGAACGACATATAGGTGATTTCCTGCGTCGACGGCGAGAACCGCGGCGTCAGCACGAGATCGTCGCCGCGGGTGAGATACCGCACATTGGCGCCGTCCTGATCCATCAGCGCGAGGCGTTTGACGCGGCGGTCCTTCGGACCGCTTTCATCGACGAACACGATGCGGGTGTCGAAATAGCCGTTCTCGCCGGTGAGCCGCTTGTAGATCGCGTCCGAAATGATGTGGCCGATGCGCCGCCAGTTTTCCGGCGTCGTGGTGTATTGCTGGCCCGCCTGCTGCACCCCGCCGAACACGTCGTAAAGCCGAAAGCGCGCATGCAGCCGCCCGTCGCCCTGCCGCACCACCTGACCCGCGACCAGCGCCTGCGCCTTGATGGCGCGCCAGTCGGCATAATTGGGCGGCACATCCACACCCTTCAGCCGCTCGATGAAGGCCGCAGGATCGATCGGCGCAAACAGTCCCGAGCGCCGCAAATTGTTGGTCACGATCGCCGAGACATTGCGCGCCGTCTCGGCATCCGCCGCATTCCCGAAGAAATCCGGAATCGCGATCGGCATCGGCTGGAAGTTGCCTTCGGTGATCTGCAGCCGCACCTGCGCGCGTGCGTCGCGCAGCGGAAACGCGGCAGCGCCGAGCGCGCCGGCGCCGAGAAGCAGGGCGCGGCGGCGTGTGACACCGAATGGATGAACCAGCTTTGTCTCAGTCATTGTCGTTCAAAGTCCAAACATCGTTCGTTCGTCAAAATCGATATCGATCTCGCGCCACACTTCGTAGGTCTCCTTGCGAAGCATGGTGAAGGGCTGGCTGACCATGACCGCGCGCACGGCGCTGTCGCGGAAGGCCTCGAACGCCGTCCCGCTGCCGCGGGTCAGAACCTGTGGCGGCGAGGCGAGACGCCCGTCGGGATTGAGCCGGATCACCATGCGGATCACGACCTTCTCGGCGAGCGGCGGCACCGACCAGTTCTGCCGCAGCTTGGCGCGCAATGCATCCAGTTCGTTCTGCGACAAGGTGGCCGCGCTGCCGGCCGGAACGCCGAGCGACGCGGTCCGGTTGATCGCGTCGCCGGTCGCGGCCTGGCGCTGCGGATCGCGCTTGTCGAGAAGCGCGGCAATCCGCTGCGGATTGAATTCCGGCTGCTTCTTGGGCGGCGGCTTCTTTTGCGGCGTCGGAACGGCCTTCTGGGCCTGCTTCTTCTGTTCCTCTTTCTTCTTCGCCTCGTCCTTCTTCAGGGCTTCGGCGATCGGGTCCGGCTTTTCCTCGGGCTTCGGTTCCGGCTTGGCCTTCGCGGCCTCGGCGGGCTTGGGCGGTTCGGGCTTGGGCTCCGGCTTGGACTCGGTCTTCTCGACCGGCTTCGGCGGGGTCTGCTCGTTCTTCGTCGCCTGGATTTCCTTTTTCTCGGAGACCTTGGCGGTGTGATCCTCGACCTGCTTCTTCTCGCCGACCTTCTCGACCAGCGGCTTCGGCGCATCCTGAAGCTTCGCGGTCTTGGAACCCGCCGTGAGCTGGCTGAATTCGGTGGGCGTGATGAGGTCGACCGGCAGCGAATCCGCCGGCATCGATTCCAGCGGCGACGTCGTGAACGTCAGCACCGCCCACAACAGTGCGGACGCATGCACGACACTCGATATGGCGAGCCCCGTCCTCATCGCTCCGCGATCAGGTCCCCTGTTCAACCTCGGTGACAAGCGCGACGCGGCGGAAGCCCGCCGCCGACAGCCGGCCCATCACCCGCATCACTGTACCGTAATTCACATTCTTGTCGCCACGCACGTAGATGCGCTCCTCGGCACCGCCGCGCGTTTCGGTAATCGCCTTCAGCTTCGCGACCAGTTCCTCGACCTTGATCTCCGAGTTCATCAGGTAGACCTCGCCCTTGGTGTTGACGGTCACCGTGAGCGGCTCCTTGTCCTGATCGAGGCTCTTGGCCTGGGTCTGCGGCAGATCGATCTGCACACCGACCGTTAGCAACGGCGCCGACACCATGAAGATGATCAGCAGCACCAGCATGACGTCGACCATCGGGGTGACGTTGAT
>JAEWHY010000558.1 GCA_023387555.1 Pseudomonadota bacterium | reverse complement strand
GTTCGCGCCTGAGCTGCGCCTGATCCAGCAGTTCGGCATCGATGCCGTTGAGGCGCATGGTGTTGCCGCGCCGCGCAAACGCGTCGCGCTGGGCGTCGGAATGATAGAGGTTCAGCACGCCGCGCTGACTGACCATCGCATTGTAGTTGAGGTCCTGCTCGAGGCCTTCCCACAGCTTCATCGAATGTTCGTAGAACGGGATGTTTCCGGGCAGGAGATAATTCGAGCGGATGATTGTCGTATTACGCCCGACATTGCCGGAGCCGAGATAGCCCTTCTCGATCACCGCGACATTGGTGATGCCGTGGTTCTTGGCGAGATAATAGGCGGTCGCGAGCCCATGGCCGCCGCCCCCGACCACGATCGCGTCATAGGACGGCTTCGGCTCGGGCTCGCGCCAGACCGGCTGCCAGCCGCGATTGCCGCGGAGGGCCTGAGAGAGGATGCGTAAGGCGGAGTAGCGCAAGATGTCTGCCGTCGATTGGCGGCCCATGCCGCGCATCGGCATTGATCACCCACGGCCGGCGCAGCTATTGTCCAGAACCGACACCTTCTTGCCCAACAGCGCCGCCCGCCCGGATTTTACCCGTTCCTATGACCGCCGCCGCGCCTCGCAAGATCGGATTCCTCCTGATCCCGGGCTTCTCGCTCCTGTCGTATGCGTCGGCGGTCGAACCGCTGCGGGCCGCCAACCGGCTATCCGGCCAGTCGCTGTATCGATGGTTTCACATCGCAGCGCAGGGCAGCCCGGCCGAGGCCTCGAGCGGACTTGCCATCGCGGCCGACTGCAAGGTCGGCGACGATGTGCCGCTCGACATGATCCTCGTCTGCGCCGGCGGCAATCCCGCGCTGCACCGGAACGCGCGGACCTTGTCATGGCTGCGGAAACTGGCGCGGCGTGGCGTGCAGATTGGCGGGGTGTCCGGAGGACCCTATATCCTCGCGCGCGCAGGGCTGCTCGACGGATTTCGCTGCACGATCCATTGGGAGCATCTGGCGGCCTTCCGCGAGGAATTTCCGCAACTCGATACCCGGCGTACCCTCTATGAGATCGACCGCGCCCGCCTCACCTGCGCCGGCGGCGTTGCGGGCTTCGACATGATGCGCGCGCTCATTGCCGCGGACCACGGACAGGCGCTCGCCAAGGCGGTGAGCGAATGGTTCCTGCAGACCCAGCTGCGGTCCGGCAGCGGACCGCAGCGGCTGACGCTGCGCGAGCGCTACGACGTGACGCATCCGAAGCTGCTCGGCGCGCTGCAGGCGATGGAAGGGGCGATCGACAAGCCGTTGTCGCGCGATGGGCTGGCACGCCAGGCCGGACTCTCGGTGCGGCAGCTCGAACGGCTGTTCGCGAGCCACCTGCGTACCACCATCGGCGACCTCTATCTGAAGATCAGGCTCGACCGCGCCCGCGCGCTGGTGCGCGAAACCGCCTTGCCGCTGCTGGAGATTGCGATCGCCTGCGGCTTCGCCAATGGCAGCCATTTCTCGCGGGCCTATCGCGCAAGATACGGCCAATCTCCGCGCCGCGACCGGGGCGGTGTGAGCGAAGCCGCATAGCGGTACACTGGACGGGCTTGGCGGCGGGCGGCCGCGCTTCGAACGATTTCCAGACGCGGGATGGCCGGCCGGGCCCGGCAGGGTCACGATCTGCGGCTTTGGATCGCTGGCGGTCCCGGGAAGACTCGAACTTCCGACCTTCGGTTTAGGAAACCGCTGCTCTATCCGGCTGAGCTACGGGACCATGCCTGATCGCTCAAGCAATCCATGGAATTAAAGATGTCGCTGGCGCTTGGCAATTGGGTTTTTCGAAGACCGAGACAGCGCCTTTTTCGTCGCCGTTGCGCCTTTGCCCGCGGAACAGTCCCAGAAATCGTTCGGCAACCTGCCATAAGCCGCGTTCGGAATCCAAGGCGCCACCCCTTCCGCATTTCGTCGCAGCACATACAGCGCTGTTGTGAACTCACCGCGCCAGGTCCGAGGCCGAACTCTTGCCGGCATCGCTTCCGCTCGCTCGACGGAGGCAGTTGACCCGGCCGCCCGTTAACGTGCTATCGGCCTTATGCGTGCGAGCACGTTACAGAGCGGCAAACATCTTCGAAGGGAGACGTCCGTTCTGCAAGCGTTCGCCAAAGCAATTTGGAGGTTATCGTGCCATTGAGACGACTGGTTACCGCGCTGCTCTTAGCCGCATCGACACCGGCTGTAGCGCAGATGTCGAACATGCCGCAGGAGATGCAGAACCGCCTGGCCGAGGTCGGCGCGAACTGGAGCAAGGATATCTACGGCAACATCGCGATCACGCAGAAACTCTACACTCCGCTGCTGAAGGCGGCCCCGCGCGACGGCGTCCAGATCAAGCGCGATATTTCCTATGGCCCGCATGGGCGCAACAAACTCGACGTGTTTCAGCCCGATAACGCCAAGACTCTTCCGGTTGTCGTCTTCATCCATGGCGGCGCCTATGTGGCTGGCGACCGCGACGTGACGGACGAGATCTACGGCAACGTTCCGCTCTATTTTGCCCGCCACGGCATGGTCGCAATCAACGCGACGTACCGGTTGGCGCCGGACGCGAAGTGGCCCGCAGCCGCCGAGGACGTGCAATCCGTCGTTCAGTGGATCAGGAAAAACATCGCCCAATAC
>JAEWHY010000557.1 GCA_023387555.1 Pseudomonadota bacterium | reverse complement strand
CGGTCACACTCGTAACCGCAACGCAGAAAGCCTGGGCCATGCCCAGGCTGCGCAGCGAAAACTGAGTCGCTATTTCAGTAAAAGCGGCAGAGACGCATGCCTGCCCGGTCGTACCAGCATTCCTGATACCGGCCCGGGCGGAGCCAGGTGGGGAGGCGCGGCCCGCCGACAGCGACGCCGACGATGGTCCCGACGACTGCCCCCGGGGGGCCTCCGATCACCGCACCGACGCCTGCGCCGATGGCAGCACCAGTAACGACGCCGCGCGATTCGAAATAGGCATTCGCGGCATTTGACGCCGCCGCCAGTGCGACCAATGCCACGACACCGGCGATCAGGGTGGTCCGCATCGCTGTTCTCCCGCGGGAACCCGCTGGAGCGCACTACACTTTGTTAACGTTAAAAATCCGTGACCGCACCTGACGGCCGGCTCACCGCGTCGCGACACCGGCCCGTCCCCGCGCGACGCTGATCAGCACCACCGGAATGGCCGCCAGCGCGCAGAGCGCGGTGCCGACGAAGACACTGGCCGGGCTGCCGACATCCATGAGGTACCCGAACGCGGGTGGTGCTAGCACGCCGCCGATGTTGAACCCGGTGGTGACGAATCCGAACACCCGCCCGAAGGCGCCGGGCGGCGTCACCGCCCGTACGATCATGTCGCGCGAAGGCTGCATGACGCCGTTGAAAAAGCCCGACACAGCCATCATTGCGATCAGAAGCGTCGCGCCGAGATCCACGAAGGCGATCGGCAGCAGCGCGGCACCGCTCACCAGCAATCCGATCAGCGCCACGGTCTCGTGCCGCTCGGTGCGGGACGCCAGCCAGCCGCCGGCCAGCACCGCGAAGGCGCTGGACGCCAGCAGCACCGTGATTGCCGTGGTCGAGAGCGAAAGCGGCGTGTTCCACAACGCCTGCAACGCCACGATCCCGTAGTTCTGGGTACCGACCGAGAAGGCCGCGATCAGCATGAAGAACACAAGATTGAGCATGACCGGCCAGGTCGCCAGCACCCGCCAGTCGCCGGCTGAGGGTGCGGCCACACCGCTGGCCTTGGCGCGCGCGGCTTCGCGACCCGCGAGCGGTCCTCCGAATGCGAGAATGGCCGCGGCCACCGCGACGCCGAGCAGCGCGGCCATCACGAAGGCGCTGCGCCAGCCATAGGCGCTTGCGAGAAACACCATCACCGCGGGCGTCATCGCGGTCCCGATGAAGCCGGCGAAGATATGAATCGAGAAGGCCTGCCCTACGCGGCCGGTCGAGACGCGGCTCGACAGCAGCGCATAATCGGCCGGGTGATAGACGGTGTTCGCAAGGCCAAGAAAGGCGAAGGCCAGCCCCAGCAACAGAAACGTCGGCGCTGCGGCCGCAGCCGCGAGCGAGGCTGCCCCGATCAGCAGTCCGCCAGCCAGCACAATGCGCGCCGAGGTGCGATCGACCAGAAATCCAGCCGGGGTCTGCAGCAGCGCGGAGATGATGTTGAACACCGCGATCACCAGCCCGAGCTCGGTGTAGCTCACGCCGAATTCCGCCCGCACGAAGGGAAACACCGGCGGAAGCACCAGCATGAAGATATGGCTGACAAAATGCGCCGCGCCGACGAGCCCGATCACCCGGAAATCGGTCGCATGAGACGGACTGGCGTCGATGGTGGTCGGCGTCATTTCAGGTATCCCGGCTGGCGGGTGGGCATAGCATGGCTGCTGGTTCATCGGCCATGCGCTGCCCGAAGGTGACCGGTTTCCCGCGTGCATGGGGACGCTGGCCGCCAACGCGCAGATGCGCGGTCACCCGCGCATCTGTCGTCATTGCGTCATGAACGGCGTGATGGGCCGGCTGGATCAGCGATTGCCGCCTCCCCCGCCGCCGCCGGGGCCGCCAGCTCCACCACCGCCGCCGCCTCCGCCGCCACCACGACCGCCACCGCCTGGGCCGGCACCCATGCCGCCGCCGCCTCCCATGCCGCCGCCGCGTCCGCCGCCACCAGGTCCGGCGCCCATGGTTCCACGGTCACCGCCACCGGCTCCGACCGTGCCGCGCTGCTGGCCACCGCCACCGGGCGCGCCGCGTGGCATGCCGCCGCTCTGCATGCCGCGCTCGCCGCCGCGGCCGCGCTGCCCTTGCATCTGATCGCCTCGCATGGCGCGACCCTGATCGCCCCGCATGGAGCGCTGGAACTGCTGCCGGTCGCTGCGCTGCCCTTGCCGGAAGTCCCGCCGCGTTTCACGGCGATCCTGCCGGAAATCCCGGGAGTCCCGCCGCATATCCCGCCGGAAGTCACGCGTGTCGCGCCGCTGCTCGCGCCGGAAATCCCGGCGCATCTCGCCCCGCCGCACCTCGCGACGCCGGTCCCAGCCCGGGCCGTAGTAGTAACGGGCGTGATAACGGGGAAGATACCAGCGGTTCCAGCCGTAGACGCCGCCCCAGCCATAGCCGCGCCGCCAGGCATAGCCGCAGCGGTACCAGCCGGGACCGTTCCACGCGTCGACATAGAAGCAATACCGCCGGCCGCCGTAGACCATCACCTGCGCATCGTCGATGATGTTGACCGCTTCGCCCGCACCGCTCAGGCCTCCGCCTCCGGGCAACGTGAACGCTTGTGCAGGCGCGGCACCGAGTGCCAGTGCGGCGCCGGCCGCCATCAATAAAATCCGCATAATCATGCCTCCTTGGCTTGGCTCCCGGAGGCCCAACGCCAGACAACCTCCAACGGTTCGGAAAATTTCAGGCACGCGCGCATGGGCAATTGGCCGCGCGGCGCAAGAGCGCCCGACGGCATGGAAGAGAGGGGGACGACGCACCGAGAGGCGCGGTCAGTCCGAATGTGCCGCGCCGCTTGCACGGCATGGCCCGCCTCTCGGCGCGTCGCTCGCGGCGTTCTCATCTCGGTACCGGGCCGCGCTTTGCCTCCACGCGCCTGAAGTTGCGCATGGCGTCAGCCAGCTCCTGGCAGGGGTCCGTAGTGACCCCGGGCGGAGCCCCGGCACCGCCCGAGTGCGTGGCTTGCGAACCACGCCCGCAGGCGCCGCACCCTGCCCCACCTCGACGACGCCTCGCGAAGCGCCCCCTCATGGACAGGGTTTTGAGACTATAGTCCTATTTCCGCGGCAGTCAATCGCCCATGCAAAGTTCCAAGCTCTATCTAATCTGCGCTAGACTTCACGAAATCGACACGAGCGAACGATGGAACGCAAGAGCACGTCTGACAGGTCTTCCGAGGAGGAAAAAAGCCCAATTCCCGACACGAGTCGTTGGAAGCCACGAGACGTTTCCGAGACTTTATTCTCAATCCTGTCCAAGGAATGCGCTGGTGCTGAGCTGAAGCTTTTAGGAGCATTGCAGCACGAGAGGCAATTCAACGTTGATAACTTCGAGTCAGGCGTCCCGTTCGAAGAATTGGTGCGAAGTGAGATTCAGCGACTGCTGCCGAGGCGATACTCTGTCACAAGCGGCAGGGTGCTTGATCGACTTGGTCGAACGGCAGGGCGCTGCGATATTGTTATATTCAATGACCGCTGGTTCTCACCGGTAAAGCCCCCAGCAACTCAATCAGCGATCGGCGCGCAGTTGCCTGTAGAGGGCGTGTATGCAGTGGGAGAAGTGAAGCAAACGCTGACGCTAAGAACTCTCGACGAAGCTATGGAGAAACTGGTCAATTGCCATCGGCTGCATAGACCTCGAACTTACGCGCACAGGATTGTTGAAAATCGCGAAGGCGCCGCATGCCCACACGGACTTACAAACCCACTCTTCAGTTTTATTTTCGCAGGCGGCATCTCACCAAACGAAAAGATTGAAGATTTGATCGATCGCTTTTTTGAGATATCAAAACAACTCAAACGCCTAGAAGTAGTAAGATTGTTGTGCGTTCTTGGGAAAGGCTGCGTCACATGGGCATTCTCCGATCCTTTGAACGACGCTGAAACGCGGCCAGCGCTCTTCGTTGAGGCGGATCTGTTTCATCCAATCTTCCCAATATTTTCTCCCGCTTCGCACCGATCCGCTTTGCTTTTCTTGGTGCAAACGCTAACTCAAAGCTTGTTTCATGTCATTCTAGCGCCCGAAGACCTAGCTTTCGCCTACGGCAGCGATGCAAACGGAATAAAAATTCCAGCCAACAAGGATATTTTTCTCCCGGTCGAAGATGAGTGGGGCGTCATTCTCAACCAACCTTGCAGCAACGATCACGATCGGCGGTAGTGAATAAATGACGATCACCCCGCCAGCGCCGCCAGAATGCGCGCCCAGCTGCGCGTGCCCTTGTGGAACGAGGTCAGGTCGTATTTCTCGTTCGGCGAATGCACGCGGTCGTCGTCGAGCGCGAAGCCGACCATGATCGAGTCCATGCCGAGCACGCGCTTGAAATCGCCGACGATCGGGATCGAACCGCCGGCGCCGACCGTCACCGCCTTGTGGCCCCATTCCTCCTGCAGCGCCTTGCGCGCCTTCACCAGCGCCGGGCTGTCGAACGGCAGCTGCAGCGCCGGCGCGCAGCCGTGGTTCTCGAACTCGACCTTGCAGTCGGCCGGCACCCGCGCACGGATGAAGTCGCGGAACGCGTCGCGCACCTTTTCCGGGTCCTGGTCGCCGACCAGGCGGAACGACACTTTCGCTTTCGCCTGCGAGGGGATCACGGTCTTCGCACCCTCCCCGGTATAGCCGCCGATGATGCCATTGACGTCGCAGGCCGGCCGCGTCGAGACCATCTCGATCAACATGCGGTCCTTCTCGCCGACCGGAATCCTCAAGCCGATCTGGCCGAGGAATTCCTCCGCCGTGAGGTTGAGCGCCTTGAGGTCCGCCTTGATGTCGTCGGGCAATTCCGGAACGCCGTCATAGAATCCCGGAATGGTGATGCGGCCATTGTCGTCGTGAATCGCGGCCAGCGCCTTGTTCAGCACGCGGATCGGATTTGCCGCAGCCCCGCCGAACAGGCCCGAATGCAGATCGCGGTCGGCCGCCGTCACGGTGACGTCTTCATAGACGAGCCCGCGCAGCGATGTGGTGACCGACGGCGTTGTCTGGTTCCACATCGCGGTGTCGCAGACCAGCGCCATGTCCAGCTTGAACTCGTCGGCATGGTCCTTGACAAAGGCGAACAGCGATTTCGACCCGCACTCCTCTTCGCCCTCGATCATCATCGTGATGTCGATCGGCAGCGTGCCGGTCACCGCCTTCCACGCGCGGCAGGCCTCGACGAAGGTCATCAGCTGGCCCTTGTCGTCACAGGCGCCGCGCGCCACGATGATCTTGCGGCCGTTGCCGAGATCCTCGATGCGCGGATCGAACGGCGGCGTGGTCCACAGGTCGAGCGGATCGACCGGCTGGACGTCGTAGTGGCCGTAGAACAGCACGCGCGGTCCGCCATTCGCCTTTTCGGGCTTTGCGATCACCACCGGATGGCCGGCGGTCGGCCGTACCTCGGCTTTCAGTCCGAGCGTTGCGAGATCCTTTGCGACGAAGTCTGCCGCCGCCTTGCATTGGTCGGCATAGACCGGATCGGTCGAGATCGATTG
The DNA here is from genome assembly GCA_023387555.1 of Pseudomonadota bacterium. Taxonomy (GTDB): domain Bacteria; phylum Pseudomonadota; class Alphaproteobacteria; order Rhizobiales; family Xanthobacteraceae; genus Pseudorhodoplanes. The sequence goes on along the minus strand of JAEWHY010000557.1, from coordinate 4,380 downwards.
CAGCCGCAGGAAGTCGAACAGCCGCGCCAGCGATGCGTCGAGATCGGCATCGATGCGGTCGAGGACTTTCGGAAGGGCTTGCGCGGGCGTCATTTGTCTTCCCCGATGTGACCGTGCGTCTCCAGCACCGTCAGGATCTGAACATGTTGCGGCAATTCGATGAGAAATTCGGGATCGCGCGGCAGATGATGCGTGCGGGTCGGATCGGGCCCAGCACCCATCGCCGCGATGCTCTCCCAATATGAGATCGTGACGAATTCGGTTTCGGTTTCGCGGTCCTCGCGCAGCATCTGCACGGCCCTGGCGCCCCGGTCCTGCAACGGCTTCGCACCATGGGCCAGCCAGTGGCGCTCGTATTCATCGGCCTTGTCGCGGGGCGTGCGCCCGCGCCAGATCCGCGCATACATCATCGTCGCAAGATTCCTCCAAGCGTGCCACGCACGATCGAGCGGCCGACCGAGGCCCCGGCGGAGCCGCCGATCTTCTTGCCGATCGCCGCCGCAACGCTGCCCACCACGGTCGTCGTCACCGTGCGGGCGACGCTGCGGGCGACCTGCTGGCTGGTTGTCAGCTGCTCGCCGCGCTTGCGGTTGGTCCCGAAGATCGAGCCGATCCAGCCGGTGATGCCGCCGCTCTCTTCCTGCGCCTGCCCACCGGGCGCCGCCTGTGTCGCGACGCGCTTCGTCAGCTTCTCGTAGGCGGATTCGGAATCGATGGTGGTATCGTATTTTCCTCGTACCGGGCTTTGCGCCATGATCGCGGCGCGCTCGGCCGGCAGGATCGGCCCCATGCGGGCGGACGGCGGGCGGATCATGCAGCGCTCGACCATCGAGGGCGTGCCCTTCTCCTCAAGGAACGAAACCAGCGCCTCGCCCTTGCCCAGCTCCATGATGACCTGTCCGGTATCGAGCTTCGGGTTCGGCCGGAATGTGGTGGCCGCGGTCTGCACCGCCCTCTGGTCGCGCGGCGTGAACGCGCGAAGCGCATGCTGGACGCGGTTGCCGAGTTGCGCCAGCACCTTGTCCGGAACGTCGAGCGGGTTCTGCGTGACGAAATACACGCCGACACCCTTGGAGCGCACCAGCCGCACCACCTGCTCGATCTTGTCGAGCAACGCCTTCGGCGCCTCGTCGAACAGCAGATGCGCCTCGTCGAAGAAGAACACCAGCTTTGGCTTTTCGGGATCGCCGACTTCCGGCAATTCCTCGAACAATTCCGATAGGAGCCACAAGAGGAAGGTCGCGTAGAGCCGCGGATTGCCCATCAGCTTGTCGGCGGCCAGGATATTGATGTAACCGCGGCCGTCGCGGTCGGTCCGCATGAAGTCCTTCAGTTCGAGCGCCGGTTCGCCGAAGAACTTCTCGCCGCCCTGGTTCTCCAGCACCAGCAGCGACCGCTGGATGGTGCCGATGGTCTGACGGGTGACATTGCCGTAGCTCGCGACCGCGCGCTTGATCTCGTCGAGCTGCGGATTGCCGGTGCCCTCCTCGGCCTCCTTCTTGGTGCCGAACGGCGCAATCGCATCGAGGATCGTGCGCAGATCCTTGAAGTCGAGCAGCGCCAGGCCCTGATCGTCGGCGATCCGGAAGGCGATGTTGAGCGCGCCCTCCTGCACGTCGTTCAGGTCGAGCAGCCGCGCCAGCAGCAGCGGCCCCATCTCGGACACGGTGGCGCGGACCGGATGGCCCTGTTCGCCGAACAGGTCCCAGAAAATCGTCGGGAAGGCGTCAGGCTGATAGTCGAGCCCCATGCTCTGCGCGCGCTCGACGAGGAATGGCTTGGCCTCCCCCATGACCGAGATGCCGGACAGGTCGCCCTTGATGTCGGCGGCGAAAACCGGAACGCCGGCGCGCGAGAAACCTTCGGCCAGCACCTGCAGGGTCACGGTCTTGCCGGTGCCGGTCGCGCCGGTGGCGAGACCATGGCGATTGGCCATGCGCAGCAGGATGCGCTCGGGCTTGACGCTCTGCCCAACGAAAATCGTCCCGTCCGGCTCGATCGGCTCAGCGGGCTTCGGCATGCTTCCGGCCGCAGCCGTGGACGTCGCCGGAACGGCCGACTTGCTCGCAGATTTGGCTTTGGCCGCCCTGCTGCCGTTCCCGGCGGCAGGCTGGCGTTCGGTTTTTGGGTCGGCGGCGACCGGGATCGTCGCATCCGCCTCGGCCGAAGCCATGACGGATTTTTTGTTCGCCGATCTGCTGGCTCGCTTCGCCATCGCCCCGCATCCCTCTTAAATACATCGCATTTTTGCTGCGTTGCCAGAGCCCGGTCAACGCCGCTGGGCCATAGGTCGCATCGCCACACAGATTTTCAAGCTCGTAACGATAGTGGCCAGCGTGTCACACAGTTGCATATTTGTCAGGCGGTCACTTCCCTTGCCTGCCTTTTCGACTATCAATGTCGGCTCATTACCCGCCGTCAGTGCGGGAGGGGGCAGGCAAACAATGGACGAGCTCGTCGAGCGACTCGTCGCCGAACTCGGTATTGACCGTCAGGTCGCCGAGCAGGCGGTCGGTATCATCCTGGCCTTCCTGATCAAGGAAGCGCCGGCGGACAAAGTGAAGCCGCTCATCGACGCGCTTCCGGGTGCCGAAGAAGCCGCCGCTGCGGCTCCCTCGGGCGGCCTCTTCAGCATGGGCGGCATCATGGGCGTCGGCACCCAGCTGATGGGCCTCGGCCTTGGCATGGGCGAGGTGCAGGACGTCGCACGCACCTTGCTGTCCTTTGCGCGCGAGAAAGCCGGCGAAGATGCCGTCGGCGAACTGGTCGGCTCGATCCCGGGCCTGTCGCAATTCAGCTGACGGATTGCCTGCCGAACCATTCGAGGATCGTGCGTGTCAAGATCGCTGAAAAATCTGGATTGTCTCGGACCTGACGCCATCGAAAGCCTGCGGGCAGCCGGCATTCGGACCTCGGACAAGCTCCTGGAATGCACCAAGAGCGCCAAGGGCCGCGAAGAGCTGTCGCGCAAGACCGGCATCCAGCCGCGCGAACTTCTGCGTCTTGCCAACCTGGCCGACAAGCTCCGGGTCAAGGGCCTGGGCACGGGCTATTCGGAGCTGCTGAGCCGGGTCGGCGTCGACACCATCCGCGAACTGAAATATCGCAATCCCTCGAAGCTTGCGGCAGCGCTGCGCGAGGAAAACGACAAGCAGAAGCTGGTCCGCCTGGTGCCGACCGAAAAGGCCGTCGGCCGCTGGGTCGAGGCGGCCCGCAAGCTGCCGCCCAAGATCACCTATCGCTGACGACGATCCAATCGCGGGCCCGCAACGGCGCGGTTGACAGCGCGCGATCCCGCGCGCAATGCGCGGGGCATGACGGCACCCGCAAAAGCTTCGCACCCCTTGTCCCTCGATACCCTGCTCTCCCCCGCCCGAACCGCGGTGATGGGGATCCTCAACCTCACCCCGGATTCCTTCTCCGACGGCGGCCGTTTCGTCGATCCGCAGGTGGCGATCGCCCATGCCACGGCGATGGTGGCGGACGGCGCGGACATCATCGATGTCGGCGCCGAATCCACGCGCCCCTATGGCGGCATGCAGCCGGTCACCGCCGAGATCGAGCGCGCGAGGCTTGAGCCGGTGCTGCCGGCCGTCGTCGGTCTCGGCAAGCCGGTCTCGGTCGATACCCTGAAGGCGCCGATCCTCGACTGGGCGATCCGCAACGGTGCAGCCATCGCCAACGACGTGTGGGGCCTGCAGCGTGACGCCGACATGGCGCGTGTGGTGGCCGATCACGGCGTGCCGGTGATCGTCATGCACAACCGCGCCGAAGTCGATCCGGCGATCGACATTGTCGACGACATGCTTCGCTATTTCGAGCGCTCGCTGGCGATTGCCGACAAGGCCGGCGTCCGCCGCGAGCAGATCGTGATCGATCCCGGCATCGGTTTCGGCAAAACACCGGAACAGAGCGTGATCGCGGTGGCGCGTCTGGCGCAACTGAAGCGTTTCGGACTCCCGATCATGATCGCGCTGTCGCGCAAGCGCTTCATCGCCTCTATTGTGCCGTCCGAGCCGAACCAGCGGCTCGGCGGATCGATCGCCGGACATCTCATCGGCGTTCAGGAAGGCGCCAGCATCGTGCGGACGCATGACGTGTTCGAAACCGTGCAGGCGCTTCGGGTTGCCGAAGCGATCGGGAGAGCCAGGTGACAGACACCGACACGATCTTCATTTCCGGGCTTGCGCTGCACGCCTATCACGGCGTGATGGCGCACGAAGGCAAGGTCGGGCAAAGCTTCACGCTCGACATCGTGCTCGACATCGATCTTGGCGAAGCGTCGCGCTCGGACCGCCTGCGGCATACCGTCTCCTACGACCAGGTTGCGGCGGCTGCGACCGAGGCGTTCTGCAAGAAACCCTACAAGCTGATCGAGGC
>JAEWHY010000526.1 GCA_023387555.1 Pseudomonadota bacterium | reverse complement strand
CATCTGGTTCGATGCCGCGAATATGCCGCTGCTGCGTGGTCTCAACGCCCACTTTTTCGAACCCGGAGACCCGAAGAACGAAGATTTCTGGAAGGTCGACGAGGGCGACGAAAGGCGCTGGCGGGCGGCGGGACTTGCCGTCCCGAACGCGCCTAGCGGCAAGGATCATTCGCCAAAATATCGCTATTCCGGCGAAGAGACCCGGGCGATGCTGTCCGAGATCGCTCCCGGCCCGGATGGCGCAAAGCTCATTCGCTACATCAATCCCGAGACCGGCGGCGCCGTCATGCCGACCCTCGATTGCTACGCGATGCGGTTGCCCAAGAACATCGAAACCCGGGCGCGCCGGGGCGCCTATTCGACGATCTGTCTCGTCGTGTCCGGCGAAGGCCGCTCGACGATCGGCGACAAGACGTTCGAATGGTCCCAGAATGATGTCTTCACGATTCCGTCCTGGGCCTGGGCCAGTCACCGGGCGATGTCTGCAGACGCCGATATCTTCATGGTCTCGGACAGGGTGGTGTTCGAGCGCCTTGATCTCCTCCGCGAGGAGATGCGCTAGCACATGTCGATCGGCGCCCCCGTCCGCCGGGTCGAGGATCCGCGCTTCCTCACGGGGGCGGGCCGGTTCATTGAGGACATCCATTTCCCCGGCGAGCTGCATGGCGTGTTCGTGCGCTCGCCGCATGCTCACGCCGACATTCTGAGCATCGACGCCGAGGCCGCTGCGCGGATCCCCGGCGTCGTCGCCGTTTTTACGGGCGCCGACATGGCGGCCGACAACATCGGTCCGATGAGGCCGATCTGGGCGATCACAGCGCCCGACGGATCGAAGATGGCGGAGCCTCCGCGCTACGCGCTGGCGCGGGACCGGGTGCGGCATGTCGGCGAAGCTGTGGCGCTGGTCGTTGCTGAGACGCCGACACTGGCAATGGATGCCGCCGAGCTGGTCGCCGTTGACTACGATCCCCTCCCCGCGGTGACAGACGGATGGAGGGCCGAGGCCGACGATGCCCCGTTGCTGCATCATGACGCGCCTGGCAATGTCTGTTTCCGCTTCGGACGCGGCGACACCGCGAAGGTCGATGCAGCCTTCGCTGCTGCTCCCCATGTCGTCTCGATCGATCTGCACAATCAACGCGTCGCAGGCGTCGCGCTCGAACCCCGCGGCGCGATTGCGCTGCCGGCGGCAGGCGCGAACAAGCTCACGCTGTATACGACGACGCAGACGCCCCACCATATTCGCCGGCTTGTCACCGAGCAGCTCGGGATCGGCGAAGCAAAGCTGCGCGTGATCTCGCCCGATGTTGGCGGCGGCTTCGGCTTCAAGGGCAAACTGTACCCTGAAGAATCGGTGCTGCCCTGGGCCGCGGCCAGGCTCAATCGCCCGCTGCGCTGGATGGCAAGCCGCAACGAGAGCTTCAACAGCGATCTCCAGGCTCGCGACCACACGACGCGCGCCGAGCTGGCGATCGACCGCGACGGAACATTTCTGGCGCTGCGGGTCCGGACGATCGCCAATGTCGGAGCCTATGTCTCCACCTTCGGCGCGGCAATTCCGAGCGCGATTTATTCGGCGCTGCTCGCCGGCGTCTACACCACCCCGGCGATCTCCGTCGAAGTCACCGGCGTCTTCACGAACACAATCCCCACCGACGCCTATCGCGGCGCCGGGCGTCCCGAGGCGTGCTACGTGCTGGAACGCCTCGCCGATCTGGCAAGCGCAAGACTTGGGCTCGACCGCGCCGAGGTTCGCCGCCGCAACCTCGTGCCGCGTTCCGCGATGCCCTATCAGACGCCAATCGGACCGAGCTACGATTCCGGCGACTTCCCGCGCATTTTCGCGCGCGTCACCGAACTGGCGGACGTGAAATCCTTCGCGTCACGCCGCAAGGAATCGGAGAACAAGGGCCTGCGCCGAGGTCTGGGCTACGCCTGCTTCGTGGAATCCTCGGGCGTCGCGCCATCGGGATTTGCCGGCAAGCTCGGCGCGCGCGTCGGATTTTTCGAAGCCGCAGCCATATCGATGGAGCCGGACGGCTCGGTGCGCGCGCGCTTTGGCACGCATAACCATGGTCAGGGCCATCAAACGAGCTTTGCGCAGGTCATCTCGGCAAAACTCGGTATCCCGATCGAAAAGATCGAGGTCATCGAAGGCGATACCGACGTCGTTCCCTATGGCACCGGCACCTTCGGCTCTCGCAGCATGGCTGTGGGTGGCTCCGCCCTCGTCGTCGCCACGGACAAGATCGTCCGGAAGGGGCGTCTGATCGCGGCCCATCTGCTCGAGGCCAGCGAAAGCGATATCCAGTTCGCCGATGGCCGGTTCACGGTTGCCGGAACAAATCACAGCGTCTCGCTCGAGGACGTGGCGAGAGCGGCCTATGTCCCGCACAACTTCCCGCTCGACACCCTCGAGCCCGGATTGCATGCCAACGCCTATTACGACCCGAAGAGTTTCGCCTTTTCGAACGGCGTGCATGTCTGCGAGGTGGAAGTCGACATCGAGACAGGCACGGTCCGCCTGGACCGTTATACGGCCGTCGACGACGTCGGAACGGTCATCAATCCGCTGCTTGCCAGCGGGCAGGTGCACGGTGGCATCGCACAGGGCTTCGGTCAGGCCGTGCTCGAACATGCCATCTATGAAGCGGCATCCGGTCAGGCGCTGTGCGGCTCGCTGATGGACTACGCGTTGCCGCGCGCGCATCACCTTCCGCTGTTTGTATCGGAATTCGACCAAAGCCAGCCGTGCGCGCATAACCCCCTTGGCGCCAAGGGTTGCGGCGAGGCCGGCACCATCGCCGCCCCGGCGGCGATCGTCGGCGCCGTGCTCGATGCATTGCGCCCGCTTGGCGTGACGGACATCGCGATGCCGCTCACTCCGGAACGGGTGTGGCAGGCGATCAAAACGCCAGCGCCGACTCATGACGATTGTCCGCGCCTGGACGCGTCTGTGAGCGGGCGCTCGACACGGCCGTAGCGAAGCAAAGCGAACGGCTCCGGCTCGTGCAGCGCGTTCAACCGGAGTTGGGCTGGCTCCGTGAGCCCGGATTCTCTTTGTTGATAAGCCGTCTTAGCCTGATAGGCTGCCCGCTATATTTTCGCGGACGCCATCCGGCCCAAATCCATGCAGTTGTCCTGTGATTTCCCCGGCCCGAGACTGGGCAGATGAGCCGGCCAATCGTGGAGGTCGAGCGCCGCCCGGACGGTTCGATTCTCATGCGGAATCCGCGGCCGCTGGCGCCCTACCCGCGCGTCATGACCGAGCGCTGCCCAGTGCAACGTTGCGCCATGGGCGCGCGGGATCGGCTTCGATCAGGCGGGCGGCCGCTCGTGCTTAGCTGCCGGTGTTTCGCGCTCGCTTCGCGAGGGTAGCACGCTCGTTTTCGGAGCATTGATCCAGGCAGACCGCAGCGCCACGCCGACATAGGCAAAAATGATCGCGAGCTTTACCCAAAACTGTTCGAACATGGCTACGCCCGCGATACCGAGTACGGTCGCGAGCGCAACCAGCGAGGCGAGCATCAGTCCGTGCTGAAGCAGATATGACGGCCAGGGCAGGCCGCTGTTCAACTCTACCGACGGACGGTTTGTTTGCACGCGCAGGACCAGATTTCCGACGAAAGCTGCGTACTGATCTCCACGATCGTCAAATCGTCCGGGGCCAGCGTAGTGCGTTGAGAAGATCGACGTGCGTGCGCCGCTCTCGCTGAGCAAGTCGCAGCGAGAGCGATTGGCAGCGAACCGAGTGGGGTCGAAGTATGCTCTGATGGATCTGATCTCTTCGAACCGGATTCGTTCCGGCCAGTCATCGGCTGGCGATCCTAGCAGCCGGGAGAGCAGCGTGTCGGGCGCCGGTCCGCGTTCGCAAAGCAACGCGTCCTCGGTAAGACGCCAGCGCAGGCATGGTTCGAGCGCACTGCGTCGTGCGATGAAGACACCCCCGGTGTTTGAGGGGGTCGTCACGCTTCGTTCCGATTCTGCATAATCATGCTGATATGCCGGCCGGCAGAGCGGGGCGACCCCTTCTTTTGGGGGTGGCGGATCGTCCCTCAATAATGAAATAAAGCCTGGCTGTTAGGATCGCCAACCGGCTTTACGATGCGAATATCCTGTGGGGCCGTTGCGGCGCTGCTCATTCTTCAGGCCCCGGCGGCCGCCATGGCCGGCTCGTGTTCCGCCAAGAATGCCCGCTACGTGCAGGCCGGAAGCTCCGGCGTTACTGCAACTCTCGTTCCTGCCGGAAGCGACGGGACGGCGGCATCCGATTTGCTCTTGATTGTCAAATTGAAGACGCACGCCTACCGGTTTCGTTTCCAGCAGTCGAATGGCTATGGCGGCATTTCGATCGAACCGATCCGGCAGCTGAAGCAAGATCGGGAGGGGCAGCCCATTGAGCAGTCGTCGGACACGCCTGACATCCGCTTCATTCCTTATCGCGCCGATCTGACGGAGATTGCCGACGCGCCGCGATCTGACGGGCAAGCGCCACAGTTCATCGTACTTCCCGAACTTGGCTCGGTGCTCTGGTATGACGCGTCCGCGCTAGGCGGGCCAAAGCAACGCGAGGCGATGTCGCGCTCGGCATTCGCATTGTCCGGCTGCGACCGGGAAACCGGCAGCGGCAACGCGAGGCGATGACGGCCTCTTCCCTTGAACACAAGTCCAGCCGCGGATGGCTGCGTCGCCCGGCGGGGTGGCGCCTGCAATCCACGACGCTACCCATGGCGGACAATAGCGGCGATCAAACGTTCGCGTTACGGGATATCCGCGAAGCGCGGCTCTATGAGTTGCCGTCCCGATACTGGGTCCATTACGTCTGCGAGCTGATGGGCCGGTAGCGAACGGCTCCGGCTCGTGCAGCGCGCTCAACCGGAATTGGGCGGGCTTCAACCATTCTCTTTGTTGATATGCCGTCTTAGCCTGATAGGCTGCCCGCTATATTTGCGGACACCATCCGGCTCAAATCCATGCAGCTGTCCTGTGATTTCCCCGGCCCGAGACTGGGCAGATGAGCCGGCCGAGCGTCGAGGTCGAGCGCCGTCCGGACGGTTCGATTCTCATGCGGAATCCGCAGCCGCTGGCGCCCTACCCGCGCGTCATGACCGAACGCTTTGCCGAGGCATTGTCCGCGTGTCCGACCCGGATCTTCCTCGGCGAGCGCGGTGAAAACGGAGCCTGGCATACGATCACGTATGCCGAGGCCGAAGCCAGGGTCCGGGCACTTGGCCAGGCTCTGCTTGACAGCGGCCTGTCGCGCGATCGGCCGCTCGCGATCCTGTCCGCAGGCTCGATCGCTCATGCGCTGATGGCGCTTGCCGCATCGCATGTCGGCATTCCCTATTGCCCGGTGTCCCCGGCCTATTCGCTGCTCGCGACCAACTTCGAAAAGCTGGCGCATGTGATCGATGTCGTCCGTCCTGGCATGATCTTCGTCGAGAACGAAGAAGACTTCGCCCCGGCGCTGGCGCGGATCAGCAAGGACGGCGTTGTGGTCGTGACCAGCCGCGCAGCACCGGGGACTATGCTGTCGCTGGCCGAGCTTGCGGAGACGACCCCGACCGCCCGAGTCGATGAAGCCCATCGCGGCATCGCGCCCGACGACACCCGCTCGATCCTGTTTACCTCCGGCACGACGGGCCGCCCCAAGGGCGTGATCACGACGCATCGGATGACCACGGCCAATCAGCAGATGTTTCTGCAGACGTTTCCGGAATTCGGCCGGGAACCGCCGGTCGTGCTGTCCTGGCTGCCGTGGCACCACACCTCTGGCGCCAACTCGATCCTCGGCTCGGTCCTCTATAATCTCGGCACGCTCTGGATCGATAACGGCAGGCCTGTCGACGGTCCGCCAATGCAGGAGACGATCCGCAATCTGCAGGATATCGCGCCAACCGCGTATTTCACTGCGCCGTCCGGCTTTCGCCTGCTGGCCAAGGCGCTGCGCGACGACGAAAGCTTACGGCGAAGATTCTTTTCTCGACTGTCATTCTTCTTCTACTCAGGCGCCGCCATGCCGGAAGCACTGGTGCAGGAGATGGACGCGATATCCGAACTTGAGACCGGCCGACGTGTGCCGCTCTATTCCTGCTACGGCGCGACGGAAACGGCGCCTTTCGCACTCGCCGTCAACTGGTCCGGTGCGAGCGGAGGCTGCGTCGGGCTGCCCATGCCCGGCGTCACGCTCAAGCTCGCACCACTCGATGGCGCCAGCGTGCTGGAGGCGCGCCTGAAGGGGCCCTCGGTGACGCCCGGCTACTGGGGCGATGCGGACGCGACGGCACAGGCATTCGATGACGAGGGCTTCTAT
>JAEWHY010000486.1 GCA_023387555.1 Pseudomonadota bacterium | reverse complement strand
GCTGGGGGCTGACCACGTCGTCGATTTCTCCAAGGTCAATCCGGTCGAGGAGATCATGCGTTTGACCGACGGGCGGGGCGTTGACGTCGCAATCGAGGCGCTGGGGCGCCAGCAGACTTTCGAATCGGCGCTTCGGGTTCTGCGGCCCGGCGGTACGCTGTCGTCGCTCGGTGTCTATTCGGCTGACCTCAAGGTCCCGCTCGATGCGTTCATGACCGGTCTCGGCGACCTGACGATCAGGACGACGCTCTGTCCGGGCGGAAAGGAGCGCATGCGGCGCCTGATGGATGTGGTGGCCAATGGCCGCCTCGATGCGCGGGCTTTGGTGACGCACCGCTTCAAGCTCGATGACATCGAGAGGGCCTACGATCTGTTCGCCAATCAGCGCGACGGCGTGCTCAAGGTGGCGATCACGCCATAGAGCCTTTCCGATTGAGATTGAATCGCGTGCTCCGCTTTGTCATCGTGCCCCTCGCGGGCGGCGGTCAATGATCCTGTATCCCGGCTGAATCGTCGTTTGCGGGCCGCTGCGTGGCCAGCTTGGGGCCGCAGACTGATGCGGGTGATCGCAATGGGTAAAGACCCGCTGTTTCGGCAAAGCGAGCAGGAGACCGAGCGGCTCGCCGCCGACAAGAAAGTGATGACCTTCGCCACCGTCATCATGTTTCTGAAAATGCTGACCGGCTTTCTAGCGCTCGCCCTGATCGCCGCAATTTGGCTGGTTTGGCGCGCGGGGTAGGCCGGTGGCCCCGAATTACCCCCAGGAATTTCGTCGGCGCTACTGAAATACCTGTGGCGGCCCATCGAACGGATCGGGGCGGCTGATATTCTTCGCGCATGTCGATCGTTGAAATGGCCTTGCGACGGATGCTTGCGTCAGGCTTCGTCGCGCTCGCTTGTTGTGGCGTTGCCCGCGCCCAGTCATCCGTCTGGGACTCGACCATCTCCAATTCGCACTGGTACGTGCCGGTGCCACAGCTCCTGGCGTATGCGTCATCGGCGTCGAGCTTCTCCAAGCCCTTTCCGATCGGCGACCAGACGCTCTGGGCGCTCGGCACGGCGACCAATGGCGCCTTCAGCGGTTTGAGCAGCGCGGACCTGGCCATCGGGCCGCTGGTGACGACATCCAATTCCACGATTGAGGGCTTCGTCACCACGGCGGGTCACATCAGGATGGTGTTCACGCCGATCGGCGGCGGGGCGACCACGATCGGCCTTGGCCAGATGCAGACCATCGACGGCGTGACCTCGATGCAGATGCAGATGATCACCGGCACGAGCCTGCTGGTGACTCATTGGGCTTATATGCTGCCCTACAACCCGGCGGTGTTCACGCCGCCATCGGCGCAGGTGGCGTTCAGCAATTCATCCCCGCAATGGAAATGGACCGCGGGCACGCCGTGGCGGATCGTCAGCCCGTCGCTGTTTGGCAGTGCCGGCACCGGCCGCTTCATCGTGACCAATTACCAGAGCGGCTATTTCTGGGGACGCGGCGTCGGGCCGAAGGGAAGCGCGACCGCGGATTTCACCTTGCTGGGTTCGATCACACCGGAAGGCAAGGTGCTGTTCAACACGCTGTCGCAAGGCACGCTGACGAGCCTCTATGGAAACATCGAAGGCAACGCATCGGCGGCGCAGATGCTGACCAGCGAATATGATTCGCTCGGGATGCCGACAGGCGAACTGGCCTATATGCAGTTGGTGCGGCCCTATGCCGACACGGTCGCGGCGCTGGGCAACCGGTCGGCCATGGGCGCGGCGCAGACGCTTTACCAAATCGCGGGCTCTCCGCTCGGGCTCGATGGCGCGATGGCGCCGGCGATCAACGCGCTCGACAATCTGGGCGGCCCCGCGCTCTCCACCGCCATCAGCCAGACGCTGCCGGTGCTTGCGGGCGCGGGGACACAAGCGACCTACGAGACGCAGCGCGCGTTCCAGCGCGTCGTCGAAAGCCGGCTGGAAGGCGTCCGCGGCTCCGGCCTGAGCGGCGACCTCGGACCTGAGCGGAACGCCTGGCTCAAGCCATTCGGCGGGCTCGTCCGCCAATCCGGTCTCGACGGCGTGCCGGGCTATAGCGCCAGCGGCGGCGGGATTGCCGCGGGCATCGACCAGGCGGTGTCGCCATCGCTGCTGCTCGGCGGCGTGTTCGCCACGTCGCGAAACGCGATTTCCGGAACTGACGATGCCGTGCCGAACCGGCTCGATGTCGATAGCTACCAGGGCGGCATCTATGGCGCCTACGCCATGGGCGGCGGCTTCGTCACCAATTTCCAGTTCGACGGGGCGCTGAACCGGAACGCCGAGAGCCGCACGATCGGCTTCATGAACAGCGCGGCGTCAGCCAGCTACAACGGCTCCACTGTGCATGCCGGGGTGACCGTGAAGAAAGCGGTCCCGATGGGTGAAGGCGTCACCCTCGTCCCCTCGGTCGGCGTGGATGCCGCCCGCGTTCATGCCAGGGCCTACAGCGAAAGCGGCGCCGGTGCGCTCAGCCTGAATGTCGAGGAGCAGACCTACCGCGAATTGCGGTTCACGGCCGGCCTCGGTGCGACGATGCGGCTCGCCGATCGTGTTCATCTCACCGCGCGGGCGGCCGCGGGCTACAACACGCTGCAGGATCGGGCGCAGATTACGGCGTCATATGCTGGCGGCGGCGGCAGCTTCGTGACCGATGGACTGGATGTCTCGCCGTGGCTGTATTCGTTCGGCGTCGGCGTGGTCGGCGCGCGCAGCGACACCATGGAGCTTGGCTTGCACTACGATCTGGCGACCAGTTCGACCGGGCTGCTGAACCAGTTCGCGTCCGCTGTGCTCAGGGTCAAGTTCTGAGCGAGGTCAAAGCCTCGCCGGGTAAAAAAATAAAGGGCGGCCGTGAGGCCGCCCTTCGTTCGTTGCACTTCCGGATCGCCCGGCAATGACGAAGCGTTACGCCGCTTCGCGGAGCTTGTCCTTGCCGAGGTCGAAGCGGTCGGCGTCCATCACCTTGGTCCACGCCTTGACGAAGTCCTTCACGAACTTCTCCTTGGAGTCGGCACAGGCATAGACTTCCGCGAAGGCGCGGAGCTGCGAGTGCGAACCGAAGATCAGGTCGATGGCGGTCGCGGTCCACTTCGGCGCCTTGGTCTTGCGGTCGACGCCCTGGTAGACGCCCTCCGCATTCGGAGCCTGCCACTCGGTGTCCATGGTCAGCAGGTTGACGAAGAAGTCGTTCGTCAGCTTGCCCGGCTGGCTGGTGAACACGCCGTGCTTGGCGCCACCGGTATTGGCGCCGAGGACACGCAGGCCGCCGATCAGCACCGTCAGTTCCGGTCCGGTCAACGTCAGAAGCTGCGCGCGGTCGACCAGAGCTTCCTCCGGCTTCATGAACTGCATCTTCTTCTTGTTGACGTAGTTGCGGAAGCCATCCTGACGCGGCTCCAGCGGAGCGAACGACTCGACGTCGGTCTGCTCCTGCGAGGCATCCATGCGGCCCGGGGTGAAGGGGACCTTCACGTCGACGCCGGCATCCTTCGCCGCCTTTTCGACGCCGGCAGCACCAGCGAGCACGATTAGATCGGCGAGCGACACCTTCTTGCCGAAGCCCTTCTGGATTTCCTCGAGCTTGGCCAGCACGGTCTTGAGCTGGGCCGGCTCGTTGACTTCCCAGTCCTTCTGCGGAGCCAGACGGATGCGCGCACCGTTCGCACCGCCGCGCTTGTCGGAGCGGCGGAACGTCGAAGCCGACGCCCAGGCGGTCGAGACCAGCTGCGACACCGTCAGGCCGGAGGCGAGGATCTTCGCCTTCAGTTCTTCGGCGTCCTTGGCATCGATCAGCGGATGATCCACGGCCGGGATCGGATCCTGCCAGATCAGCTCTTCCTGCGGCACAAGCTTGCCGAGGTAACGAGCGCGCGGACCCATGTCGCGGTGGGTGAGCTTGAACCAGGCACGGGCGAAGGCGTCCGCGAACTGATCCGGGTTCTCATAGAAGCGCCGCGAGATCTTCTCGTAGATCGGGTCGAAGCGCAGCGACAGGTCGGTGGTCAGCATGGTCGGGCGATGCTTCTTCGACGGATCGAACGCGTCCGGAATCGTCGCTTCGGCGTTCTTCGCCACCCACTGCTTTGCGCCGGCCGGGCTCTTCGTCAGCTCCCATTCGTTTTCGAACAGGTTCTTGAAGAAGAGGTTGGTCCACTTGGTCGGCTCCTGCGTCCAGGTAACTTCCGGACCGCCGGTGATGGCATCGGCGCCGACGCCGGTGCCGTGCTTGCTCTTCCAGCCGAGACCCTGATCCTCCAGCGCGGAGCCTTCCGGATCGGGACCGACCAGCGAAGGATCGCCCGCACCGTGGGTCTTGCCGAAGGTGTGGCCGCCGGCGATCAGCGCGACGGTCTCTTCGTCGTTCATCGCCATGCGGTAGAAGGTCTCGCGGATGTCCTTTGCCGCAGCGAGCGGGTCGGGATTGCCGTTCGGGCCTTCCGGATTGACGTAGATGAGGCCCATCTGCACGGCGCCGAGAGGCTCGGAGAGCTGACGCTCGCCGCTGTAACGCTCGTCGCCGAGCCAGGTGCCTTCCGGACCCCAATACAGCTCTTCCGGCTCCCACACGTCGACACGGCCGCCGGCGAAGCCGAAGGTCTTGAAGCCCATCGATTCCAGCGCGGCATTGCCGGCGAGGACCATCAGGTCGGCCCAGGACAGCTTGCGGCCGTATTTCTGCTTGATCGGCCACAAGAGGCGCCGGGCCTTGTCGAGGTTGGCGTTGTCGGGCCATGAGTTCAGCGGCGCAAAGCGCTGCTGGCCGGCGCCGGCGCCGCCGCGGCCGTCGGTGATGCGGTAGGTGCCTGCCGAATGCCAGGCCATGCGGACCATCAGACCGCCGTAGTGACCGAAGTCGGCCGGCCACCAGTCCTTCGAATCCGTCATCAGGGCCTTGAGGTCGGCCATGACAGCGTCGAGGTCGAGCGTCTTGAACTCTTCCGCATAGTCGAAATCTTTGCCCATCGGATCCGACAGGGTGGAGTTGCGGTGCAGCATCTCGATGTCGAGGGCTTCCGGCCACCAGTCGCGATTCGTCGGTCCGCGAGAGCCCGAGAACGGGCACTTGTCGGTTTTTGCATCCATGTTTTTGGTTCCTCCTTACTAAACGCAGCTGGCTGCTGGGCGCGGACCATGCTCCGTAGATTGGATAAGGTCCAATTGGATTGATTAGGATCAACGATAAGATTATCTTATCGCTATGGTCACTCTCAGGCAGCTCCGCTATCTTCATGCCCTCGCACGGTATCGGCATTTCGGCCGTGCGGCCGAGGCCTGTGCCGTCAGCCAGCCCGCTTTATCCATGCAGATCAAGGACTTGGAGGGCGACCTCGGGGTGTCCCTGGTGGAGCGGCGGACCAACGACGTGACCATGACCGAGGCCGGGCTGGAGATCGCCCGGCGCGCCGAACAAATTTTGAGCGAGGTGTCGGATCTCGAGGACTTTGCGCGGCATCGTGGCGCGGTTCTGTCCGGCGCTTTGAAATTCGGCGTGATTCCCTCGGTGGCGCCCTATGTGCTCCCGCATCTGCTCCCGGTGCTGCAGGAGCGGCATCCCGACCTCGAGCTGGAATTGCGCGAGACCCAGACCCGCTTCCTGATCGAGGAGCTCGTCCGCGGCGCGCTCGACGTGGTCATGATCGCCTTGCCGGCTCCGCAGGCGGAGGTCGAGACGCTCGCCCTGTTCGACGATGCGTTCCTCTTGGCGGCGCCGGCGGCGGACGACCTGCCGAGCCGGGCGCGAATCACCGCCGACGACATCGATCCGAGCCGGCTGATCCTGCTCGAGGAGGGGCATTGCCTGCGCGACCAGGCGCTGGCGTTCTGCAGCGACGCCTCGGGCGGTACGCTGCGCGAACTCGGCGCCACCAGCCTCACCACGGTGATGCAGATGGTTGCGAATGGCTATGGCGTGACGTTGATCCCGGACATCGCCGTGCCGGTCGAAGCGCGCGACGATCGCGTGAAGCTTCGACGGTTCGCGAGCCCCGAACCGTTCCGCACCGTCGGTCTCGCGTGGCGCAAGACCTCATCTCGCGCGCGCGATTTCCGGGCGCTGGGGAAGATCGTGACGGAAGTGGTGAGTTAGCCACCGCGAAGGCGTTGTGGCTCTCGCACCTGAACGAGCCGCGTGATTGCCAGAAAATATCTGGAATTTGAAACTCGATTCGCGACGAGGGAACTCGTCGCAACATCGAGAGCATGCGCGCGTGTCGTACGAATATTGATCCACGAGTATCAATGTCATTTCGCATGCGCGACAAGACATTGGTCCGCGCAAATCACGCTTTGGTGCTGCAAAAGCTCCATCGGATAAAGCGTCAGCGTGTCGCATTTTGGTTTTGCACTCAGCGCTGATTGCGAAAGTGCTCATTAAGACAATGCCCCTAACGTCCGCTCGATTTCGCGATCGCGGCCCGCCCATCAGCTTCGGGTCGGTGATTTCTTCAAAGCATTGCGCGCGGCATTGAGCATCGCGAAGCGAGAACGCGCGAGGGGAGGTTGATCCATAATGCGACGACGCGATTTTCTGCTCGGCGCTTCGGCCGTTGGACTGGCA
>JAEWHY010000482.1 GCA_023387555.1 Pseudomonadota bacterium | reverse complement strand
CGCTGCCGAAAACCGCGATGGTGTCGGACATCGTCTACAATCCGCTGGAGACGCCACTGCTCGCCGCCGCCCGCAAGCGCGGCAACCTCGCGGTCGACGGACTTGGCATGCTGCTGCACCAGGCGGTGCCCGCGTTCGAGGCATTCTACGGCATGCGCCCGCATGTCTCGAATGAATTGCGCCGCGCGGTCGAGGCGACGCTGTAGGCTTCGTCAATGGGCGACACAATTTCCGTTCGTCCCCGCGAAAGCGGGGCGCAATAAGGAAGGGCTGGGTCCCCGCTTTCGCGGGGACGAACGGAGATACTGGTTGCTTCCGAGCTTGAGCCGCGCCGCAATCAGTTCGCGGGCACGGCCCTCCGCCGCTTCCACCAGGCCCGCAGCTTCGCCATCTTCGCGATCCGCCATTCGGCGCCGTTCGCAATCAGCATCAGCGCCGCCGGCGTGACGATCAGCGTCAGCACCGTCGCAAAGCCAAGACCGAACACGATCGCGGTGGACAGCGAAATCCACCATTGCGTCGCCGGCGCCCCGATCGTCACCTCGCGCAGCACGAAGTCGAGGTTCACGCCGAAAGCGATCGGCAGCACGCCAAGGATCGCGGTGACCGCAGTCAGCACCACCGGACGCGCGCGCTCGCGGCAGGTCTCGAGGATCGCCTCATAGGCCGCCATGCCTTCGTGCCTGAGCCGGTCGTAGGTGTCGATCAGCACGATGTTGTTGTTCACGATCACGCCGGCATTGGCGATGATGCCGATGCCGGTCATCACCACGCCGAACGGCTGTCCCATCACCATAAGGCCGATCAGCACGCCGATGGTCGAGAGCACCACCGCACTCAGCACCAGCAGCACCGAGGTCAGCCGGTTGAATTGCGCCAGCAGGATCGCGAAGATCAGGAAGATCGCGGTGCCGAAGGCCTTCATCAGGAAGGCGCCGGCTTTCTCGCGCTCCTCGTCCTCGCCCTTGAGGCGGAACGTGACGCCGTTTCCAAGGTCGGTCTTGGCGAGTTCGGCTGCGATCGCCTGCTGCACGACCGCGCTCTGGACACCCTCGGCCACGTTGGCGGACACCGTGATGATGCGGTTGCCGGCCACGCGATTGATGTGACCGACGCGCTGCGCCGGAACACGCTGCACGAAATTGCCGATCGGCACCTGGCCAGACTGGGTCTGGACCCGCAACTCGTCGATCTGGTCGAGGCTGCGCCGGTCATTCGGGAAGCGCACCAGGATATCGACCGCCTTGTCACTGTCCGACGGCCGATATTCGGTGACCTTCACGCCATTGGTCACGAGTTGCACCGCGGTGCCGACTGTGTTCGGTCCGGCGCCGTATTTCGCGGCTTCCGCCTTGTCGACATCGATTTTCCAGTCGATGCCGGGCAGCGGCAATCCGTCGTCGAGATCGCGGATATCGGGATGCTGCGCCAGGATCCCGGCGACCTTCTTCGCCACCTCCGGCAGCACTTCCGGATTGAGCGCACCGATCTGCACCTGCACCGGCTTGCCGGTCGGCGGACCGGCCCGCGGCGCCGTCACCTCGACCAGCACGCCCGGAATATCCGCGGTCTTGGCGCGGATCGCATCCATCATCTTGCTGGCGGGAGGGCGGCGCTGCCAGTCACCGAATTCGAACTGGATGACGCCGATGGTATCCTCGGAGATCTCGCTCATGCCGCGCGGCTGCTCGCCGACGCGGGTATAGACCGTGCTCAGGCCGTCGAATTGCATCACGCGCTGTTCGACTTCGGCGAGAATGCGGTTCTTCTCGTCGAGCGAGATATTGCCGCGGGCATGCACGATCACCTGGCCGTAATCCGGTTCGACGCTCGGGAAGAACTCGACGCCCTTGCCGAACTTGCCATAGGCCATCGTGACGCCGACCAGCAGCATGAAGGCGAGCGCCAGCGTCGCGCCGGGATAGCGCAGCGCCAGTTTCACCGTGCGCATATAGGGGCCGCGGTCGTTGAGCCGCTCGTCGAGCGGCACCGGGGCGGCCTTGCCGAGCAGCGCGCCGAGCGTCGGGGTGAAGAACAGCGCCACCACCAGCGACGCTGATAATGTCGCGATCAGCGTGATCGGCATGTATTTCATGAATTCGCCGACCACGCCGGGCCAGAACAGCAGCGGCGAGAAGGCCGCCACGCGGGTTGCGGTCGCGGCGATGACCGGGCCGGACATGCGCTTGGCCGCGAGCGAATAGGCTTCCTTGGGCGGCATGCCCTCGGACATGCGGCGCTCGGCAAATTCCGACACGATCAGCGCGTCGTCGACCAGCATGCCGACCGCGAGAATGAGCGAGAACAGCACCACGATGTTAATGGTCAGGCCCGCGAGTTGCAGGCCGAGCACGCCGGCCAGGAACGAGGCCGGGATCGCGATGCCGATGAAGAGCGACGCGCGGAAGCCGAGCGCGAACAGGATGATGACGGCGACCAGCAGCGTCGCGGTTGCGACCGAGTTCTGCAGATCCGACAGCATCTGACGGATCACCTTGGACTTGTCTTGCGTGAACGAGACCTCGACGGCTCCCGGCCAGGTCGCCTTCATCTTGGCGACCGCGGCTTTGACGCCATCCACCGTCTCGATAAGGTTGGCGCCGGTGCGCTTGGACACCTCGATGGTCATGGCCGAGCGGCCGTTGACGCGCGTCACCGAGGTCGCGTCCTTGAAGGTCGGCTTGACCTGCGCGACGTCACCCACGGTGATCGACGCGCCGGAGGTCGCGGCGACCGGCACCTTCAGCACGTCCTGCGGCTTCTCGATCAGGCCCGGGACCTTCACCGCAAAGCGGCCGGTATTGCCCTCGAGCGCGCCCGCGGCGATCAGGCTGTTGGAGGCATTCACGGTGGCGATCAACTGGTCGAGCGAGACGCCGTAGCTCTTCAGCAGCATCGGCTCGACGATGATCTCGACGGCCTCGTCGCGCGCGCCGCGCAGTTCCGCCGACAGCACGCCCGGCACCTGCTCGATGACGTTCTTGGCGTTGCGCGCAATGCGCAGCATCGAACGCTCCGGCACATCGCCGGACAGCGCCACCACCAGCACCGGATAGAGCGAGAGATTGACCTCGGTCACCACCGGCTCGTCGGCATCGCGCGGCAGATCGCGCTTGGCCTGGTCGACCTTCGCGCGGACGTCGGCGAGCGCGGCCTTGGAATCGAAGCCGGCCTCGAATTCGAGCAGCACATAGCCTCCGCCTTCGAAGGCGGTCGAGCGCATCTCCTTGACGTTGCCGACCGACTTGAGCTGGGTCTCGACCGGCCGCAGCAGCAAGCGCTCCGCATCTTCCGGCGAAATGCCGCGCTGCGTGATCTGGGTGTAGATGATCGGGATCTTGACGTCCGGCTCGGATTCTTTCGGGATCGTGCGATAGGACACGAAGCCCGCCAGCAGCAGGAAGATCAGGGTCGCAATGGTCAGCCGCGAATGGCTGATGGCGTAATCGATGAGCTTGAACATACCAACCCGATCCCTAGACCTGGTCATGGCCGGGCTTGACCCGGCCAT
>JAEWHY010000444.1 GCA_023387555.1 Pseudomonadota bacterium | reverse complement strand
GACATTATGCGCCTCGGCAACCTCCCTGATCTTGAGCGCCACGGTGTCCAGACCCTTGGCGACGCAGAGCGGCGCGTTGTCGCCGCGCTCGTATTTCAGGGCGACCGCGTAATGGGTCGGGTTCATGATCACGACCGAGGCGTCCGGCACCGCCGCCATCATGCGCTTGCGCATGCGGGTTTCGCGGATCCGGCGGATCCGCGACTTAATGTGCGGATCGCCTTCGGTCTGCTTGAACTCCTCCTTGATCTCCTGCAGCGACATCTTCTGCTTCTCGAACCATTGCCGGTACTGGAAGAAGAAGTCCGCGGCCGCGACGAACGCCATGATGACGACCACGAAGCCGAGCATTTTCAGGGCGAACACCGCCGTGAACGGCAGGATCGCGGCGACATCGAGCGTGACCAGCGTGTCGAGCCGGTCGCGTTCGGGCCACAGCAGCATCGTCATGACCGTGCCGAGCAGCACGATCTTGGCGATACCCTTGGCGAAATTGACGAGCGCGACCTTTGAAAACAGCCGCTTGAAGCCGGCGGCAGGCGAGATTTTCGAAAACTTGGGCTTCAGGCTTTCGGTGGACCACACCAGCCGGTGCTGGATCACGTTGCCGCCGACCGCGAACAAGGCGACCAGCAGGATCGGGATTGCGACCGCGGCAAGCACCTCGACGCCGATCTTTCCGGACAGCCGGACGAGATTGGGTCCATCCGCCGGAATCTGATGCACATTCGCCAGCAGCCCGGCGAAGGTCGCCTTCAGGCTCGACCCCATCGAGCCGGCAAAGGTCATCAGCATCAGCGTGCCGCCGGCCAGCACGAACCAGGTCGAAACCTCCTGGCTCTTCGCAACGTCGCCGCGCTCGAGCGCCTGCTCCAGCCGTTTCTGGGTCGGGTCTTCTGATTTCTCGTTGTCTTCGTTCTTTTCGGCCATCGTGCCGGCCTCACGAATAAGGAGCGATCTGGCGCAGAACGCCGCCGATGAATTCCAGGAAGGTGCCCATCATCGCGCCGACCACGACCAGAAGGATCAGGAATCCGAGCAGGATCGACAGCGGCAACCCGACGAAGAAGACCTGCATCTGCGGCATCAGGCGCGACAGCACACCGAGGCCGAGATTGAACAGGAGGCCGAAGATCAGGAACGGCGCGCTGAGCTGGATGCCGACCTTGAAGGCGCCCGCGACCGTATCGGTCATCAGCTTGGCGACATCGCCGACCAGGATCGCCGCGCCGGGCGCAAAGATGCGGTAGCTGTCGTTCAGCGCCGCGATCACGAGATAATGCAGGTCGGTGGCGAAAATCAGCGTCAGCCCAAGCATCGCCAGAAAGTTGCCGACGATCACATTCTGCTGGCCCTGCGCCGGGTCGATCGCGGTGACGAAGCCCAGCCCCATCTGCTGCGCGACCACGGAACCGGCCACCTGCAGCGCGGAAATCGACAGCCGGGCCACGAGGCCAAGGATGGCGCCGATCAGGATTTCATGCCCGAGCATGAGAAGCACCGGGCCGAATTCCTTGAGGTCGATATTATAGGCGTTGCGATGCAGCGGCAGGAACATCGCGCTCAGCACCAGCGCCACCGTGAGACGCACGCGCACCGGCATGCTCATCTCGCCGAGTCCGGGCAGCATCATCACCATGGTGCCGATGCGCGCGAACACCAGCATGAAGGTCGCGGCGAGAACCGGGAGGAAGGCGAGCTCGATGCGCATGGCTTGCCGTCTCAGCCCCCCGTCCGGGACAGCGCCCGTGCCGCGCTCATCCCCCGCTCACGATGCGCGCCGAAATCCGCATCATGTGGCTTTGCAGCGAGTCGGCCATGAATGGCAATGCGACCAGCATGGCGACGAAGATCGCCAGGATCTTCGGCACGAAGACCAGCGTCATTTCCTGGATCTGGGTCAGCGCCTGAAACAGCGAGATCGTGACGCCGACCGCAAGGCCGATCAGCATCAGCGGGCTGGCCACTATCACCAGGGTGAGGATGGCATCGCGCGCGACATCGAGAACTTCCGGTCCTGTCATCGTTTTCTGTCTTGTTCGTTGAACTTGCAGCGTGGTCCGGATCACCTCCCCTGAAGGGAGAGGCAAGGCTCAGATCGGCATCCGCATGATTTCTTCATAGGCCGCGATCACCCGGTCACGGACGGCGACGAGGGTCTCGATCGCGGTCTCGGATTCGGCGACCGCGGTCACCACATCGACCACATTGGCCTTTCCGACAGCCAGCGACTGCGCCTGCGCATCGGAAGCGCGCGCGGCCTGGTTCACCTGCCCCAGTGCGTCCTTGAGCATGGCGCCGAAATTCTGCCCGCCGGCGTCCTGGACCTTGCTCGCGCCTTCCGCCGGATTGGCGAGTTTCGCCAGCGCCGCATAAGCCTTGGCTGCACTTGCTGCCGTCTGCATGATCGCGCCTCCCCTAGGCCTTCAGAATTTCGATGGTGCGCTGGAGCATGCGGCGCGTCGCGCCGATGACATTGATGTTGGCTTCGTAGGACCGCTGGGCTTCGCGCATGTCGGTCATTTCCACGAGCGCGTTCACATTCGGGAATTTGACGTGGCCGCTGGCGTCCGCTGCGGGGTGGCCCGGCTGATGCTTGGTCTGGAATTCGGACATATCGGGATGCACCCGGCCGAGCGCGACGACGCGGGCGTCCAGCGAGCGGTCGAGTTCGGTGCGGAAGGTCGGAATCTTGCGGCGATAGGGCTCGGCGCCCGGGGTATGCGAGGTCGAATCGGCGTTGGCGATATTCTCGGCGATCACCCGCATCCGGCCGGCCTGGGCCCGCAACCCCGACGCGGCGATCGCGATCGACTTGATGAATTCCAAGGCTCCCTCCCTAGCGCTTGCCGAGCGCGGTCTTCACGAGACCGAGGCTCTTCGAGTAGAGGCTCGCGGCCGCCTGATAATCCATCTGGTTCTGGGCCACCTTCAGCATCTCGTCCTCGAGGCTGACGGCGTTGCCGCTCGGACGGGTCTCCGAGCCAACCCGCTTGCTGTCGAAGGTGCCGGTTCCGCCCCCCATCGCGGCGCCGACATGGGCCGCGTTTGTGCGTTGCAACGCGACGGCATGGACCGCCGGCCGCGCCCGGTCGAAATCCGGCGGCGTCAGATCGCTCGGGCGAAAATGCGGGGTGTCGGCGTTGGCGATGTTCTCCGCCAGCAGACGCTGACGTTCCTGATGCCACTGCATCTTGGTGCGGAGCATGTCGAGGATCGGCAATCCGGAGATGGGCATCGGGGCTTCTTCGAGCATGACAAGACCGGGCAATCTTTGCCGGGTCTATGGTTAACGCCCGGTTAAGATTTGGCCCCCGGCCATGCTTTGGCCTTCTATGCCGGATTTACCAATTCGTGACGTGGCGCCGGAAATTCTGTTAGAATCGGTTAAAGGCTGCTCGGAGCGTTAAGACTTGATTAGTGTGTGTGGCGGCAAACATTGCCGAGACCTTAACCGAAGGTGGCGAAACCATGGTTTCGTCCGTTCAGCAGGAGGCCGGTAGGTCCGATGGATAGCCTTTTTGGCGAAGGAACCTCGCTTCCCGTCCGCTTTTTCATCGCCTTCGTGGTGGTATTCGCGCTGATTGGCGTCACCGCCTGGCTGGTCAGACGGTTCGGTTCCGGCGCGCTCGGCGGCACCGGCACGCGCGGGCGTGCGCCGCGGCTGGCGGTCATCGAGGCCGGGGCCGTTGACGGCCGGCGCAAGCTTGTCCTGATCCGGCGCGACAATATCGAGCATCTGATCATGATCGGGGGCCCGACCGACATCGTCGTAGAAGCCAACATCGTCAGGGGTCAGAATGCCCGCGAGGCCACGTCCTCGCGTACATCCTCGGCAACCGAGGCCCTGCCCCGCTCGGTGGCCGCCGAAGAAACCGCCTGGCCGCTGCAACCCGAAGCGACACCGCGGCCCGCGACCCGGACTGCGAAGACCGCTCCGCTTGAGGA
>JAEWHY010000276.1 GCA_023387555.1 Pseudomonadota bacterium | reverse complement strand
ATTTCACCCTGCGCCGCAGCGAGGATTCCTTCGTCGACGAACTGATCGCGGGCGTGGTGTCCCGCGGCTATCCGATGATGCGGGCGCATTTTCCCCGCTGCTACGTCGATGTGAACCGCGAGCCTTACGAGCTCGACCCGCGCATGTTCGACGGGCGCCTGCCGTCCTTCGCCAACACGCGGTCGATGCGGGTCGCCGGGGGACTTGGAACCGTGGCGCGGGTGGTCGGCGACGCACAGGAAATCTACGACCAGCGGATCTCGGTCGATGACGCGTTGCGCCGGATCGAGAGCCTGTACAAGCCCTACCACCGCACGCTGCGAAAGCTGTTTACCCGCGTGCATATGGAGTTCGGGGCGGCGCTGCTGATCGACTGTCATTCGATGCCGTCGGCGAACGGCGCACGCGATGACCGGCCACGCGCGGACGTGGTGATCGGCGACCGCTACGGCACGAGCTGCGTCCCCGTGGTGGCGGAGACCGCAGAGCAGGTGTTACGCTCGCTCGGTTACTCGGTCAGCCGCAACAAGCCTTACGCCGGCGGCTTCATTACCGAGCATTACGGCAATCCGTCCGCCGGGCTTCACGCGCTGCAGATCGAATTGAACCGCGCGCTCTACATGAATGAGCGCACCCACGAGCGCATCGCCAGCTTCAGCCGGGTCGCCGCGGACCTCGAAACGCTGGCTGACCGGTTTGCAGCAATCCCGCTGGAGGAGCTTCGGCCCTATCGCGCGGCGGCGGAGTAGAAATCAAACCACATCAGGTCTGCGCGGATTTCAAATCCGCGGCCGGAAGCCGGGCTCGCCTCGCAATTGCTGAGGGCCTCAAAAGAAAAAAGGGCCGCTAGCGAACTAGCGGCCCAAGTCTAGGGAGGAAACGCCCAAGGAGGGCGGCGGGAATGTGCGAAGCACATTGCCGCGCTGCAGCAATATTGCATTGCGTCGCACCAAAAGCAAGTAGAAACGTCAGTGATCCTGACCTATCCCCAGGACCGGGGATTTCGCCGCGGATCGCTCGAAAAGAAATAAGCTATACAGGCCAATAGGATAAAGGCAGATTGGAAGCCGAAAACCGCGCGGTATGCATCCAATGCATACCCGCCTGTCGTTTGTGGAAATAGGTCGATGATGAGCCCGGTGATGGACTGGCACACAAACACGCCGCCCATGGTGCCCATATTCATCAGCGTCATGCCCCGCCCGACCAGATGCGGGGGGAACAGCGACTTGCCGTGCGCGATGATCACCGCTACCGCTGCGGGAAAAGTCCCGATCGCCACAAACCATACGAGCAGCGCGATCGGCGAGAACACGCCGACGATGGCGGCCAGTCCGAGCGTCGCAGCCATGAGCAGTAGCCCGATAAGGGCTGGTATCTTGTAGCTGTTGAAGAGCCGGTCGCTCGGGCCCCAGATCATCGAACTGATAATCTGCGCCAGCACCGTGACGAACAGCATGTTGCCGCGTTCGGTCAGGCTGAAGCCGTAAATGTGCGTCAGGTAAGGACCGCCCCATAATCCGACCACGACGACGAAGCTGGAATAGCTCGCGAGCTGCAGCGCGAAGACCGGCCAGAACGACGGCACCCGGAGCGCTTCCAGCGTCCCCTTGAGGCTGTCCCGCACGGTCTCCCGGACCGCCGGCACCTCGTCCTTGCGCTCCTGCACCACGACGGCCACCATCGCGGCGGCGGCGATGATCATGACCGCGATCGCCACGAAGCTCATGCGCCAGCCGATCACGGCCACCGCGAAGGCCAGCGGCGCCGTAGCCAGCAGCGTCCCGAGCGTCCCGAGCCCGATCTGAAGTCCGACCAGCGTGGCGAACCGGTCGGGCGGAAAGCGCTTCGCATAAAGCGCAAGCGGCGCCATCAGGTAGCAGGACGAACCGAGCCCCATCAGCATCCGCGCCATCATCAGCCAGAACGGTGACGCCGCCGCAGCGAACAGCAGGGTGCCCAGGACCGCAATCCCGGCGCAGACCAGCATGCAGCGGCGCGGGCCGTAGCGGTCGAGGGCGACGCCAAGCGGAATCTGCGCCGCCGCGAAGGAAAAGAAGAACAGGCTCGACAACAGCCCGACCTCGGACGCCGACAGCCCGAGTTCGCTGGCCAGATTCGGGGCGATGACGCCGACCGAGTTCCGCAGGAACTGGCTGACGATGTAAATTCCGGCAAGCGCGGCCACGAGCACGACAGCTTCGCGCGTCGCAATCGAAGACCGGCCTGCCACGTCCGCTTTCATGGTTCCCGGCCTCTTGAGCGGTTGTGCGGGCAAGCGCGTTTGTGTTGGCACGAGTGCGCCGTTGCGACAAGGCGCCCTCTTGGTTGCCGCCGATGCAAGGATTCGATAGGTGGGAGCGTTAGCGGGGCGCGGCGGGACACATGACAGCAATCGATTTTGCGGCATTCATCGACGAACTTGCCGCGGTGTCCGGCGAAACCATCCTGCCATTCTTCCGCACCTCGCTCGGCATCGACAACAAGGGACCGGCCGGGCATTTCGATCCGGTGACCGCCGCCGACCGCGCCGCCGAACAGGCGATGCGCACCCTGATCCGGCGCACCTTTCCCGAGCACGGCATCATCGGGGAGGAGTTCGGTCCCGAGCGCGCCGATGCGGAATATGTCTGGGTGCTGGACCCGATCGACGGCACCAAATCCTTCATCGCCGGAATGCCGGTCTGGGGCACGCTGATTGCGCTGACACGGCTTGGCGAGCCGATCTTCGGACTGATGCACCAGCCTTTCATGCGCGAGTTGTTCTCCGGCGACGGACTCGCCGCCGAATATCGCGGCCCCGCGGGCAAACGCGCACTGCACGCGCGGCCCTGCGCCGCCCTTTCGGATGCGGTCCTGTTCACCACGAGCCCCCTGCTCATGAACGAGACCGACCGCGCGGCCTTCCGCAAGGTCGAGAACGTCGTGAAACTGTCCCGCTACGGCGGCGACTGCTATTCCTATTGCATGCTGGCGGCCGGCCACGTCGATCTCGTGATCGAGACCGGGCTCAATCCTTATGACATCCTTCCGCTGATCCCGATCCTGTCCGGCGCCGGTGCGATCGTGACCTCATGGGACGGCGGACCCGCGGGCCTCGGCGGGCCGATCGTTGCGGCCGGCGACAAGCGCGTCCATGCCGCGGCGCTGGAGATGCTGCGGTCCTAGATCGGCTTGCCATTGTCAGACGA
>JAEWHY010000218.1 GCA_023387555.1 Pseudomonadota bacterium | reverse complement strand
GCCGAGGGCGATCCGGCCAATGCCGGTATCCGCCGCGAGCCGGAATTGCCGGAGCAAGAGGAAATCGTCGCTCTGCCATGCCCGCCGGTTCAGGACTTCGATTTTCTGGACGACGAGCCGGATGTTGACGCCGCCAAGGCCCGCGCGCTGCGCCAGCGGATGCGGATGGTCGCGCGACAAGCCTCGTTGGACCCCGGAGACGGCATCGAGCTTTGAGGAAAACGCCCATGACCACCCGAACCCGCATGAACGTCTATTTCGCCCCGGACTTGCTCGCCCAGGTCGAGGCGCTGGCGCTGCGCCGGCAAGTGTCGAAGTCCGCGATCATCGAGGCGGCCGTCGCATCCTTCCTATCCGGCGACACGTCGGATCGGCTGGAGGCGGCCATGTCGCGCCGCCTCGACAAGCTCGGCCGCGAGATCCACGGACTCGACGAGGATCTAGCCGTGCTCGGCGAAACCGTCTCACTGTTCGTCAACATCTGGCTTGCCTCCACGCCGCCGCTGCCGGAGAGCGCGCAAGCGTCCGCACGCGCGAAAGGTGCCGAACGGTTTGAGGGCTTCATGCAGACCCTTGGCAAGCGTTTGGCGACCGGAGACAGGTTCCTCAAAGAGCTTTCGCGCGACCTCGATTCGCTTCGCGATAGTCCAGCGCAAGAGCAGTTCGAGACGGATAGCGGACAAGCCTGAATTTTCAAACCATCCTATTCGCCGCCGATAGCCGCCGATCACCGCATCCGCTTCGATACTTGTTGAATCGGCCCGACTTCCGGCTTTCTTAATCGGCCCCGTTGAGGGGACCGTCTGTCGCGCCCCGTCAGGAATCGGGGCCGATATTGACCACCACACACCACAAGCCGGAAGCGATCCAACGCGGCGCGCGCATGTTGCGCACCACGCTCGGCGCGGCCATCGCGCGCTTTCTGGAAGACCCGGCCGTGGTCGAGGTGATGCTGAATCCCGATGGCCGGATTTGGATCGACCGACTTTCCGAAGGGCTGGCCGATACAGGCGAAATTATGTCGCCCGCCGATGGCGAACGCATCGTCCGTCTTGTCGCTCACCATGTCGGCGCGGAAGTTCATGCCCGCGCGCCCCGCGTCTCGGCAGAGCTTCCCGAAACCGGCGAGCGGTTCGAGGGGCTGTTGCCGCCCGTCGTCGCAGCACCAGCTTTCGCCATCCGCAAGCCTGCGGTCGCGGTGTTCACGCTCGACGATTACGTGGCGACCGGCATCATGTCCGCCGATCAGGCCGTGACGCTGCGCGCGGCCGTTACATCCCGCGCGAACATCCTTGTCGCGGGCGGAACGTCCACCGGCAAGACCACGCTGACCAATGCGCTGCTCGCCGAGGTGGCGAAGGGCGCGGATCGCGTCGTCATCATCGAGGACACGCGCGAGCTGCAATGCGCCGCGCCCAATCTCGTCGCCATGCGGACGAAGGACGGCGTGGCGACGCTTTCCGATCTTGTCAGCTCGTCGCTGCGCCTGCGTCCCGACCGCATCCCTATCGGCGAGTTCCGGGGAGCGGAGGCGCTGGACCTGCTCAAAGCTTGGGGCACCGGCCATCCGGGCGGCATCGGCACCATCCACGCCGGCACGGGCATCGGCGCGCTGCGCCGCCTTGAACAACTCATTCAAGAGGCTGTCGTGACCGTCCCGCGCGCCCTCATCGCGGAGACCATCGACCTCGTTGCCGTCCTCGCCGGTCGCGGTTCTGCGTGCCGGCTGGCCGAACTCGCCCGCGTCGAGGGGCTGGGTGCGGACGGCGATTACCGCATCACGCACCCCAGCCCCTTGGCAATACCCACCAGCACAGGAGAACCCGAATGATCCAATCCGTCTCGCATATCCGTCGCCGCTTCGCGACGGCCACGGCTTTCGTGACCGTCACGCTGCTTACGGCCCCCGCCGCCCATGCGTCCGGCTCGTCGATGCCGTGGGAACAGCCCTTGCAGCAAATCCTGCAATCCATCGAGGGGCCGGTTTCCAAGGTGGTGGCCGTTATCATCATCATCGTGACCGGCCTCACGCTCGCTTTCGGCGACACCAGCGGAGGCTTCCGCCGCCTCATCCAGATCGTGTTCGGCCTGTCGATAGCCTTCGCCGCGTCGAGCTTCTTTCTGTCGTTCTTCTCGTTCGGCGGCGGGGCGCTCGTTTGATGGCGGCCGTCCTCGAACAACTCGACGCGGTGCCGGGATTTTCCGTTCCGGTTCATCGGGCGCTGACCGAGCACATCATGCTCGGCGGCGCACCGCGCTCCATCGCCATCATGAACGGGACGCTGGCCGGGGCCGTGGGCCTTGGCCTGCGCCTCTGGCTTGTCGGGCTGGCGATATGGGCCATTGGCCATTTCGCGGCTGTATGGGCGGCGAAGCGCGATCCCCAATTCGTCGAAGTCGGGCGGCGGCATCTGCGCATCCCCGCGAACCTTGCAGCGTGAGGGCGCGACCATGATGAACCTTGCCGAATATCGCCGCACCGCCAGCCGGCTTGCCGACTTTCTGCCCTGGGCCGCGCTCGTCGGCCCCGGCATCGTCTTGAACAAGGACGGCTCATTCCAGCGCACCGCGAAGTTTCGCGGGCCGGATTTGGATTCCGCCGTTGCGGCCGAGCTGGTCGCGGTTGCCGGCCGCATCAACAACGCCTTCCGCCGTCTCGGATCGGGCTGGAGCATTTTCGTCGAGGCGCAGCGCAGCGAGGCCGCGACCTATCCCGACAGCACCTTTCCCGATGCCGCATCGGCGCTGGTCGATGCCGAGCGCAAGGCCGGTTTCGAGG
>JAEWHY010000100.1 GCA_023387555.1 Pseudomonadota bacterium | reverse complement strand
GTGGTGATCGGCGGCCTCGGCTCGATCCGCGGCGCCTTCTATGGCGCGCTGATCGTCGGTGTCACCGACACGCTGCTGCGGGCATTTCTGCCCGGCCTGCTCAAGACTTTCATGAATGCATCGGAGGCTGACGCGCTCGGCGCGGGGCTGTCGTCGATGGGGATCTATCTCGTCATGGCGCTGGTACTTCTGATCCGGCCGCAAGGGCTGTTCCATGCTCAAGGTTGACGAGAATTACGCCGTGCAGGCCGGTGCCCCGCCACAGCGCAGCTGGTGGCCGGTCGCGGGCACTATCGTCTTCATCCTGTGCGCGGCGGCCTTTCCGCTTTTCGCCAAGGCGATCGGCGATCCCTCGCTGATCGGTCTTGCGATCCGCATCACGATCTATGCGATCGCCGCCGCGAGCCTGAACCTGATCCTCGGCTATGGCGGCATGATCAGCTTCGGCCACGCCGCGTATTTTGGGATCGGCGGCTATGTGGTCGGCATCCTCTATCATCACTTCGTCGACGGCGCGCCGTTCCTCGGTTTCATTTCCGGCACCAACCAGTTTCTGATTACGGTCCCGGCGGCCATCATCATCAGCGGATTGTTCGCGCTGGTACTGGGCGCATTGTCGCTGCGAACCAGCGGCGTGCCCTTCATCATGATCACGCTCGCCTTCGCGCAGATGCTGTTCTTCCTGTTCGTCTCGCTGAAGGCCTATGGCGGCGACGACGGACTGATCGTGCGGCGGCGCAACGAGCTGTTCGGGCTCGACATGCGCGACGACACGACGTTCTTCTACGTCGTGATCGCGCTGGCGGTGATCTATTTCATCGCCTTTGCGCGGCTGGTGCGCTCGCCATTCGGCCTCGTCCTCGGGGGCATCCGCCAGAGCGAGCGCCGCATGGCGGCGATCGGCGTCTCGACCTATCAGTACAAGCTGACCGCCTTCGTCATCGCCGGGATGGGGGCGGGCCTCGCCGGCGCCCTGATGGCGAATTACTCGAAGTTCGTCTCGCCCGACATGCTGCACTGGACCAAGTCCGGCGACCTGATGATCATGGTCATCATCGGCGGCACCGGCACGCTGCTCGGGCCGGCGCTCGGCGCCGCCGTGCTGATCGGGCTCGAGACGTTCCTGACCGGCTGGACCGAGCACTGGAAGTTCATCCTTGGCCCGATCCTGATCGTGATCGTGCTGTTCTCCAGCGGCGGGCTGACGTCATGGTTCTCGGGATGGAGTCGCAAGCGTGAGTGAGCCGCTTCTCAAGGTCGACGGCCTGATCAAGCGGTTCGGCGGACTGGTTGCGACCAACAATCTTTCGCTGGACGTGACGGAGGGCGAGCTGCACGCGCTGATCGGTCCGAACGGCGCCGGCAAGACCACGTTCATCTCGCAGATCGCCGGCGAATTGCACCAGGATTCCGGTACGATCCATTTCGACGGCAGGGAGATCTCGGCGTGGCGGACGCCCCAGCGCGTCCAGCACGGGCTCGCGCGCTCGTTCCAGATCACGCAATTGCTGCCTGACTTCACCGCGCTCGACAATGTGGCGCTGGCGGTGCAGGCGCGGCGCGGGCATTCGTACCAGTTCTTCGTCGATGCGCGGAACAAGACCGACCTCCGCGACGAGGCGCGCGCACATCTCGCCCGCATCGGTCTCGGCAGCCGCGCCGACACCGTGGTGTCCGAATTGTCCCACGGCGAGCAGAAGCAGCTCGAGCTTGCGATCGCGCTCGCGACCAAACCGAGGATGCTGCTGCTGGACGAGCCGATGGCGGGCCTCGGCACCGCCGAATGCACGCGCATGATCGATCTGCTCAAGGTGCTGAAAACCGAGGTCACGATCCTTCTCGTCGAGCACGACATGGACGCGGTGTTCGCGCTGGCCGACCGCATCTCGGTGCTGGTCAACGGCGAGCGGATCGCGACCGGTTCGGCGGACGAGATCCGCGCCAACGAAGCGGTGCGGGTCGCTTATCTCGGTGAGGGCGACGCATGATGCTCAAGGTCGAGAAGCTTCAGGCGCGCTACGGCCGCTCGCAGGTGCTGTTCGATATCGACCTGTCGGTCGGCGAGGGCGAGATCGTGACCCTGCTCGGCCGCAACGGCATGGGCAAGACCACGACTATCCGCTCGATCATGGGGCTGACGCCCCCGGCAGGCGGCAGCGTGGAATTCGCCGGCCAGTCGGTCGCGGGGCGGGCGCCTGAAGCGATTGCGCGCGGCGGCATCGGGCTGGTGCCCGAGGGGCGGCAGGTGTTTCCGCTTCTTACCGTGTTCGAAAATCTGGTCGCGACATCGGCCAACCGGTTGAAGCGGAAAAATCCGTGGACGCTGGAGGAGGTGTTCAAGCTGTTCCCGCGCCTCGAGGAAAGGCGCAACCAGATGGCTCGCACGCTGTCCGGCGGCGAACAGCAGATGCTCGCGGTCGGCCGCGCGCTGATGACCAACCCGCAGCTTCTGATCCTCGACGAGGCGACCGAAGGCCTCGCGCCGGTGATCCGCGCCGAGATCTGGAGCTGCATCTCGCTGCTCAAGTCGCGCGGCCAATCGATCCTGATCGTGGACAAGAATCTGTC
>JAEWHY010000077.1 GCA_023387555.1 Pseudomonadota bacterium | reverse complement strand
CGGTCATTGCCATGGGCGATTGCCGGACTGGTGGCGGTGGCGGTCCAGTATACGGTGCCGGGCTTCTGGTACGTGATTGTCGGCACGCTTGCGGGGGCCATCGCCGGAGGCCTGCTCGGCGATGAATGAAGTGCTGTCCCACGGCGTGTTCTACGTCGTCGCGGCCATGGCGGCGATGACCGTCTTCACGCGCGTCGCCGGCTTCTGGATGATGGGACGGGTCACCGTGACGCCGCGCGTCATGCGCATGCTGGAGGCTTTGCCGGGCTCGGTGGTGGCGGCGCTGATCCTGCCGCTGATCCTGAAGGAAGGATTGTCGGCCGTGGCCGCGATGGTCGCGGTGGTGGTGTTCATGATCTGGCGGCGCAACGAATTCCTCGCGCTCGCCTGTGGTCTGGCGATCATTGCCGGCCTGCGCGCAGCCGGCTTGTAGGACCGGCGCGATCGCTTATCGGGAAACCGGAAGCACCGTTTTGGCTTTTGCGAGGGTCGCCTCGGGCGTTCCGGACGCATCCACTTCGGTCCAGTCGATCGCACCGAGATCGTAGTTCGCCTGTTTGCGCGCAACCTTGGCGTCGGCATCGGAGGCATCGCCGACCCGCGTGCCGACGCGCGCGACGCGCGTCCCAAGATCCGCGGTCAGGAACAGCCCATGAAACGGGACGTCCGCCTTTGCCGCGATGTCGGCGACCGCCGCGCGTTCCTCGAACTTGGCGAACACGGCATCGACAATCGCCGAATGCCCGGCCCGCAATATGCGCGCCGCGCGTTCGCCGAGCGCTGCATAGACCCTTGCGGTCATAGCGTCCGAATAGGCCTGCTCGGGAAGCCTGTCGGTCTCGGGAAAATTGAGTATGGCCTTGCGCAGGGTGTCGGAGCGCAGCACCACCGCGCCCGGCGACGGCGGTACGTCCGCCGCCAGCGTGCGCGCCAGCACGGATTTGCCGGTGCCCGACAACCCACCGACGGCGATCAGCGTCGGTGGCGGCGGCGCGATCAGGTGGAGTGCCAGCGCGAAGTAGTCCTTCGCGCTTTTCGCGATGGCGGCCTTGTCCTCCGTCGCGGCATGCTCGCGCTTCGCGGCCGTGACCTTGGCGCGGATCGCGGCCCGCATCGACATGAAGAACGGCAGTCCGGCGAGCGCATCGAGATCCGAGTCGCGCCGCGTCTCGGCGAGGTAGCGGTTGAGCACGATGTTGGCTGCGTGCTCAAGCCCGCGTTCGACAAGATCCATCAGCAGGAAGGCGAGATCGTAGAGCACGTCGCCGGAGGCAACCAGCGGATCGAACTCGATGGCATCGAACAGCACCGGCTTGCCGTCGATCAGCGCAATATTTCCAAGATGCAGATCGCCGTGGCCGCGCCGTATCAGCAGCGCTTCCCCGCGCCGGCGCAGCAGCGGCTTCAGCGTCGCCAGCTCTTCACGGCTCGTGGCGATCAGTTGTGCGGCTTCGTCCGGCGGAAACAGTTCGGGGAAATCGCCGAATGCCGCCTCGTTCTGATCGATATAGTCTTCCAGCGCATCGATCCATGGATCGGGCTCGACCGGCATGGCCGAGGCGTGCGCGGCGACAATGGTGCGGGCGAGATCGCCGGCCAGCTTGTCGTCGATCTTGCCGGCATCGGCGAGGTGATCCAGCGTCGCATTTTCGTCAAATCGGCGCATCTCCAGCGCCCATTCGATCGGCTCGCCCTTGCCGCCCAGCGAGAGGCGTCCGTCCGGCGCCTTCATGATCGGCACCACGCCGCGGTAGATCTGCGGGGCGAACATGCGGTTGACCCGCAATTCCGATTCGCAAGCTGCCTTGCGCTTTCGGAGCGTCGAATAGTCGAGGAACGGAAAGCGCACGGCGCGCTTGACCTTGAGCACACGGTCGTCCGCCAGAAACACCACCGCGCCGTGGGTGTCGATCCGTTTGACCTTGGTGCTGGCAAGGGTCGCCGGGTTGGACAGGAACGCGAACACGGTGTCCTGCGACTTCGTCGTGTGGCTATCGGGCATATGCGATGTGCGAACCTGTTAGAGCTGCGGACTTGACCCGGACGCGTGCGCCCTGAGAATGCCGCGGTCGCGCCTGCGGGCGTTCTGAGTGGAGGAAATCACGTGCTCATCGATCATCGAACCTATCGCGTCCGCCCGGGCACCATGCAAGCCCATCTCGATATCTACGAGCAATATGGTTTCGCCGCCCAGACCCGTCATCTTGGAAAGCCGGTTGCCTATATGTTCGCTGAAAGCGGCGATTTGAACACGATTGTCCACATCTGGGCGTACGAGAATGCCGCTGACCGGGATGCCAAGCGCGCCGCGCTGGCGGCTGATCCGGAATGGCAGAATTATCTTAAGAAAAATCGAGAGGCTGGATATCTCGAGCACCAGGTTACCAAGCTGATGACGCCGGCGAAGTTTGCGCCGATCACCC
This sequence comes from Pseudomonadota bacterium, assembly GCA_023387555.1. Classification (GTDB taxonomy): domain Bacteria; phylum Pseudomonadota; class Alphaproteobacteria; order Rhizobiales; family Xanthobacteraceae; genus Pseudorhodoplanes. The sequence continues at coordinate 1,831 of JAEWHY010000077.1, read as the reverse complement.
GCTAATTCCAACGGCATCATGCCCGTGCGCAGCGCGCGGGCATGATTTCCGGATATTGACATGCTGCTATTGCGAGAAGGTCAGTCATGAGAAGCAACGATGGGTCGCGAACCGGCGGCGAGATTCTGGTCGATCAGCTCGTCGCTCATGGCGTGACTCAGGCCTTCTGCGTGCCCGGCGAAAGCTATCTCGCGGCGCTTGATGCGTTCCATGACCGCAACATCGCGCTGACGGTGTGCCGGCAGGAGGGCGGGGCGGCAATGATGGCGGAAGCCATCGGCAAGGCGACCGGCCGTCCGGGCATCTGCTTCGTCACGCGCGGACCCGGCGCAACGAATGCATCGCCCGGCATCCATATCGCGATGCAGGACTCCACGCCGATGATCGTGTTTGTCGGGCAGGTCGCCCGCGACATGCGCGAACGCGAGGCATTCCAGGAGCTCGACTATCGCGCCGTATTCGGCACGATGGCGAAATGGGCGACCGAGATCGACGATGCGGCGCGCATTCCGGAGATCGTGTCGCGCGCCTTTCATGTCGCGACCAATGGCCGTCCCGGTCCGGTGGTGATTGCGCTTCCCGAGGACATGCTGACAGATCGCGCGGTGGTCGGCGATGCGCCGCCGTTCGAGCCGGTCGAGACCTGGCCCGGCCTCACCGACATGTCGCGACTACAGAAGATGCTCTGGGCCGCGCAACGGCCGATCATGATCCTCGGCGGCAGCCGCTGGTCGCAAAAGGCCTGGGCCGCGACGCAGCGCTTCGCCGAACGGTTCGATATTCCGGTGTTCACCACGTTCCGCCGCGGGCATCTGTTCGATCAGACGCACAAGAACTACGGCGGCGATCTCGGCATCGGCCCCAATCCGAAGCTGCTGGCGCGCGTGAAGGCGGCCGATCTCGTCGTCCTGGTCGGCTCGCGGATGGGCGAAATGCCGAGCCAGAGCTACACGCTGTTCGAAATTCCGCAGCCGCGGCAGACCTTCGTGCATGTCCATCCCGACATTAACGAACTCGGCCGGGTGTACCGTCCGCATCTGGCGATCAACGCGTCGCCGACGGCTTTTGCCGCAGCACTTGAGGGGCTGCAGGCGCCGAATACGATCCCGTGGTCGGATGAGACGAAGACGGCGCATGCCGATTATCTCGCCTACACCGAGAAGGCCACCGCTGTGCCAGGCGCGGTTAACCTCGGCGAGATCATGGTCTGGCTGCGCGATACGCTTGGCCCGGACGACATTCTCTGCAACGGGGCCGGCAATTTCTCCGGCTGGCTGCATCGCTTCTACCGGCTGCGCCGCTTCAACACCTTCATGGGCCCGACCTCGGGCTCGATGGGTTACGGCGTGCCTGCGGCGATCGGGATGAAGCGGCTCTATCCGGAGCGCAACGTGTTCTGCCTCGCGGGCGACGGCGACTTCCTGATGCACGGACAGGAATTCATGACCGCCGTGCAATACGATCTGCCGGTGGTGATCGCGATCGTCGACAATGGCATGTATGGCACCATCCGCATGCATCAGGAGCGCGAATATCCCGGCCGGGTGATCGCGACCGCGCTGAAAAATCCGGACTTCGCGGCCTACGCTCGCGCATTCGGCGGTTTCGGTGTGACCGTCGAGAACACGGCCGACTTCCCGAAGGCCTATGAGGCGGCGCGCGCCTCCGGGCAGCCCGCGATCATTCATCTCAAGGTCGATCCCAGCGCGATCACGCCGGTCACCACCATTGAGGCGATCCGGGCGAAAGCGCTGGGCGGGAAGTAAGCCCCTGCGGTTGACCTTTTGAGGCGACCCTGCGGCGGGTCACCTCAGTGAGGGCATGCGCCTCG
>JAEWHY010000071.1 GCA_023387555.1 Pseudomonadota bacterium | reverse complement strand
GAACGAAGGTTGCGTTCGGCGGGACTGGACTGTTCCATGAGGAAGAGGCCGAGAAAGGCCGCCTTCCGAGGACAAAGCGATCGCCGGTGCGAACTGGAGCGGTCTCCGCGGCCGGAGAGCTTCGGCTGCGGTCGACCTGAGCCCAAACTACAGGGGTGGAGAGCATCGGAATGGTGAGCGTTCCCGCAATCGCCGCGGCCGTCATATGCCGTCTCAGCGCGGCAACTGCACGATCCCGTACCAACCGGCTTCTTGGCATTGGCTGCGCTCCGCAGAGGGCTTACGACCGTTCCGTCCTGATCCAGGCGATCTGGCGCTTTGTAAAAAAGCGGAAGATGGACGGCAGGCGCATTGCGCAATGGCGCGCGATCGCAGACAGGTCGCGCAGTCCGAGGATGTCGCGTCCGGCACTCATCCAAGCAAGCCCAATGGCAGCGCCAAGCATGGCTACCGCCCCCAGGGCGATAGCGAATGGTGCGGCGCGATCGGTCAACAGTATCCACGCCAGGCTTAGACAGGTCATCAGTGCGAGCAGCGACACGAGAAGCGACAGGGGAGGAACGGCAACATCGAGTGCGAAGGCGATCAGGGACGGGTCTCGCTGGCGGAAAGCCTGGCGCAGCAGTCGCGGAACATATTCGCGGATCACCGCGAGGTGACCATGCTCCCACCGCGTCCGCTGCCTGGATTTCGCATCGCCGTTTTCAGGAAACCGACTGATGACGTGGGCCTCCGGGCAAAAAAGAGGTGCGGTGCCGGCGAGAGCCAGATCCGCCCCGATCTTCTGATCTTCCGCAAGATGTCCGGTGGCGAGGTCGGCCCGGCTGATCACCGACCACGGGAACGCCATCGCGGTGCCCATGAGCGGACAGGGCAACCCCAACTGATGATACCCAAGCGGCCTCAACGCGTTTCTGACGCGCCACGCAAATTGCGCGACCCGATCGGTCGGTCCTGAGCCGGGCGTATCTCGCATCAGGTACCGGGCCTGAACCGGACGCCCAGTTCCCGCGCTGAGTGCGGAAACCGTTTCGATCGCCTGTACACCGAGGTCGCAATCGGCATCGACGAACACCACCACTTGCGGCGGCTCAGCCTTGGCCAGATGCTGAATCCCATAATCCAGAGCGTACCCCTTGCCCCGGCGCTGGGAATCCCGTCGCTCGATCACCTCGGCGCCACGGTCGGCCGCGAGCCGCGCCGTGTCGTCCGAGCAATTGTCTGCGACCACAAGCAAACGGTCGCCGGCGCGCAATTGCGACCTGATCCCCGTGATCGTCCGGCCGATCACCGCGCTTTCATCATGTGCCGGGACCACGACCGCAACGGTCGGACGCATCGGATAGCTGGGCGATTTCCTCGAATGAAAGAGCGACGCCAAAATCTGAACCAGCAATATGAGCGTGGGAAGCGCGATCAAAAGCGTAAGCAGGATAAGGACGGCGGTTATTGCTTCGATCATGTGGTCGCTCCTTTCCGATACGAGCGAGTACGGCGGCGCCGCACGACGCTCGCCCCCTCGATCAGGAACGCGCCACTTCGGATTTGTGCTGAACGTGCGCTGCGCATCTTCGACGCGCACCGATAACTCCTGCCAAAAGCGCAACCGGTTGCGTGTTCGCTGCGCTTCGACAGCGAAGCGAAGAAATTGCAGGGATTTCTGGCGCGCTCAATAGCCGGGACCGCAGACGCGACGAACGAGGCTCCCACAGCCGCGTTTATTGCGCAGGAGCAATCAACGCTCCAATTTCTCCGACACTGCGGATCGATTGCATGACGATAGACGCCACGCTCCGGTCTGCCGAGGGCTCGTTGCGAACGCAATCAAACGGCGCGGCCCCGCAGGTCGCGTGGTCGCCAGCATTATCTCCGCGCCGGCACGCACATGCCCGATGGGCAGCCGCCGCGGCCGCAATCGAAATGCTGATGATTGCCGCGTGCAGTTATGGCGGGTTCGCCGCCTACAACATCCTCGCTTATGGAATCGTACCCGGCAGGCCGGATTTTGTACTCACCTCCGTGCTGGTCAGCATCCTGTACGGCGGCTTGTGCCTGGTGGATAACCAATACGATCTCGTCGGCGACGAATGGAACCAGCATAGCCGTGCGAGAGGCCTGGGCGCTCTTGCGATCGCCTTCACGGTCATGCTCGCGATCGGATTTTTGAGCGACAGCCTCAAAGGATATTCGCGCGGAGCCTTCCTCACCCAGTTGGCGTTCGCGCTTGTGGCGCAGTTCGTGACGCGGACCATACTCTGGACGATCATCGAGGGAGCGCGGAGGCGCGGTCTCTGGAGCGGCGCCGGCGTGGCAATTGTGTGCATGCCGGGCGCGCGGGCCTCTGCGGACGTGCGCGCAAAAATTGCAATGCAACGCGGAGAGGTTCTGCGCTCCTATGATCTTGATGGCGGGGACGACGGGCCGGACGCATTCGCGGCGTTTGACAAAAGACTCGCGGATATTCGCCGCGAATGCCGGGCCCTAAAGGTCGATGCGGTTCTCATCGTATTCGGCGCCGACAACATGGAACTCGTCACGCGCGCGGCATCGGCGTTTTCGGAACTGCCGGTACGAATCAAGCTGTTGCCGATCGGGATGAGCGATCTGATGGAACGCAGCTGCGGGCGCGGGGGCGTAATGGAATTGCTGTGCACCCCGTGTTCGATGCGGGATCGTGTCCTCAAGCGCGGGCTGGATATCGTCGTCGCCCTGTCGCTGAGCGTGGTTTTGTTCCCCGTCCTGCTGCTCGCGGCGATCGCGATCAAGCTCGATTCGCGCGGTCCGGTCTTCTTCCGCCAGACGAGGCACGGGTTCAACAACGAACCCATCCGCGTTCTCAAGTTCCGAACGATGACGACATTCGACGATACGCCGGGCACGTTTCAGCAATGCGTCCGCGGAGATCCCCGGGTGACGCGGGTCGGCCGCTTCTTGCGCCGCACCAACATCGACGAACTGCCGCAACTCTTCAATGTGCTGAAAGGCGACATGTCGATGGTCGGACCAAGGCCGCACGCCGTGGCGCATAACGAGATGTATGAGGGCCACATCCACAGGCTGTGGCGGCGGCACAATGTAAAGCCGGGCATTACCGGCTGGGCACAGGTCAACGGCCTCCGGGGCGAAACGGATACGGTCGAGAAGATGCAGAAACGGGTCGAGTACGATCTGCACTACATCGCAAACTGGTCGCTCGTCTTCGACCTCCAGATCATGATCCTGACGGTCATCTCGAAGCACGCTTACTCAAATGCATATTAGGACAGACAGGATGTCGTCCATGCGGTTGTGTTATTTCGCTTCCGAATATCCCGCAGTCTCGCATACCTTCATTCGACGAGAGATCGCCGAACTTGAGCGGAACAATATTTCAGTGTTTCGTGTGTCGTTGCGGCGCAATGCGCGGGAGATTGTCGACAACGCGGACCTGCAGGAAAGGGAAAAGACCCGCTATCTTCTGAATGAAGGCGCGTTCGCATTCGTCCGGGCGCTGCTGGGGGGCATGATGGTAGCTCCCGGCACGCTGTACCAGGCCACTATGTGCGCATTCAGGATGATGCGTCGGTCGAGCCGTCCGCGAATCTTCCACCTGTTCTACCTGGCCGAGGCCCTGGTGTTGGCACGATGGCTCCGCGAGCAGCCGGTTCAACATATCCATGCCCACTTTGGGACCAACGGCGCCGAAGTCGCGATGCTGACGCACATCCTGACGGGTATCCCGTACAGCTTCACGATCCACGGTCCCGACGAATTTGACCGGCCCGAGTATCTGGGGCTCGCCGAAAAGACCAGGCACGCCGCCTTCGTCCGTGTGATCAGTTCATTCACTGCCGGGCAGCTCTGTCGTTGGATAGGGTTGGCGGACTGGCGCAAGATCAGGGTGGTTCGCTGCGGTATCGATGCCGACTTCCTGAGCGCGGCGCCGACAGGCGGGCAGGAGCACCTGTCGCGGGATCATCTCGTCACCGTCGGCCGTCTCTCCGAGCAGAAGGGGCAACTGATTCTGATCGAAGCTTTGGCAAGGCTCGCGCGCGAGGGCGTGCCCTTCAGGATGACAATCGCAGGCGATGGCCCGATGCGCACCGAACTGGAGGGACGGATCGCTGCACTGGGCTTGAAAGACAGGGTCCGGATCACCGGATGGGTCAGTAATACGGATGTGAGGGCGCTGATCTCGAGTTCGCGCGCGATGGTGCTGCCGAGCTTTGCCGAGGGGTTGCCAATCGTGCTCATGGAGGCGCTCGCTCTCGGACGTCCCGTCATCGCGACCTACATCGCAGGCATACCCGAACTGGTGAGTGATCGGGTGTGTGGCTGGCTGGTGCCCGCAGGCAATGTCGAGCGGCTCTGCCACGCCATCAAGGACTGCCTGTCCAGTCCGGACAGCCGTATTCTTGCGATGGGCCAGGCCGGCCGCGCGATCGTCCTGCAGCGGCACGATATTGCCCGGGAAACACGCGTTCTTGCTGACCTGTTCCGTGGGCATCTCCTGCCTGAGCGGTCGGAAAGAACGGCTCGACACCCCCTCGTCGATGCCCAGCCCAATTCGGCCGGAAGCGCGGGAGGCTGATTCATGTTCGATGTCAGTGTCATCATCCCAACGCACAATCGGCTCCACCTGCTGCCCCAGGCGGTCGCGTCCGTGCTCGCTCAGACCGGGATCCTGCTCGAACTCATCATAGTCAACGACGGCTCACGCGATGGAACCGGTGAGTGGCTCAGGCAACTCGCCGCGGACGATCGCCGCATCAAGGTGGTGAATCACGCAGAGCCGCAATTGATGTCCGCTGCCCGCAACGCCGGCATCGAGCGCGCTACGGCGCGCTGGGTGGCGTTTTGCGATGACGACGACCTGTGGGCGCCCGACAAGCTCATGACCCAAATCCGCGCGCTTCAGTCCATGGGCGCCCGCTGGTCCTGTACCGGGGTGGTCGAGGTCAACGAGACGCTCGAGATCGTCGGGCATCATAAGGCGCATTGCGGCGACGTCCTTGCAACGCTGCTGGAGGAGAACCTGATACCGAGCGGTTCGTCGGTCGTCGCTGATCGGCAACTGGTGCGTCAGGTTGGCGGCTTCGACCCGGCCCTGTTCGGGTCCGAGGATTGGGATCTCTGGATTCGACTGGCCCAGCACTCGACTCTGGCCGCCGTCGACCGGCCGCTGATCGCATACCGGCTTGGCCCCGCCACGATGTCGATGAATGTCGAGCGCATGCGGCAGGGTCGGGCCACGATTGTCGACAGATATGCACCGCTTGCGATGAAATGCGGCGTCAGGCCGACCGACCTGAAGCACGAACGTTACCTCGCCAAGCAGTTGCTGCGCGCCGGCTCACGACGCAAGGCCGCTTCGATTTTCGCTTCGCTGGCGATCAAGCACGGGCGCTGGCGCGAGTTTCCGAGGGTAGCGGCGGCGTTGCTGGCGCCGCGATTGACTGACCGGCTTGGCCGGGCACGGACCGTCGCAGCGATTCCGTCAGCTTGGCAGAAGGAGGCCGAGGGCTGGCTCCGGCCGCTGCGAACAACAGGAAGGCAAAGCCTCGTTGAGCACTATTGACCATACCGCGAACGCCGCAAGCCGCTTTGGCTGGGCATTGCGAGCTGGTTACCTGCCCGGTGTGACGTCAGTCCGCTCGGCAAATATCGAAATATTGTTGCGTCAATTGGTCTTTCTTGTGCTCCTGACCCGCGCTTCATCCGACCCGCTTTTCGAACTGTCGGCGGTGGGCTTCGGAGGGTCCCAGATCGGGATCGGCGCCGCGTTCAATGCGCTCGTCGTCGCAATCGCGGCCGTATTCGCAATCCGGCGTCCCAACGTTGCCCGCCAAATGCTTGCGATCTGGGGGCCGTATCTGGTGGTGGCGGTGCTTGCCACGAGCTATTCCCCCGATTTCACAACGGCATCCAGGGTCTTGTTCGTGGTGCTGACGTATGCGGCGATGTTCGCTTTGCCGTTCTTCATGTTTCGATCCGCGGCGGATCTGCGATCATTCATCCTGCTGATCCTGGCGTCATCCATCATTCCTTGCCTCGTAGCGGTCTTCGAACTGCGCAATGCATTTTCGGATCTGGATGGATTCCGCCTTCAGAGCACATTCGCGCACCCCAACATTTTCGCCTTCTATCTCGTTCTGCTCATCGGCTTGACCCTGTACATCAGGACATCGACGGCGGTCGCGTGGTCTCCCCGGGTCCGGACGGCCGTGATCGGCTATATCCTGCTGCTGCTTGTGTTCCTGGCGATGACCAAGACCCGAAGCGCATGGGGCGCCTGCGCAATGATGTTGCTCATTTACGGAATCTGGTTCGAACGACGATTATTGTTCGCGGGAATGCTGATCGCGCCGATCCTCGTCTATACGGTCGTGAGCGACCGACTGGCCGACCTGTCAGGAGATGAAATCGAGAATTTCACCGAACTGAACGAGGAGGTCCGGCTCAATTCGCTGGCATGGCGCCATGCACTATGGGAGTCCGCGCTTCCCTCGATCCAGGCGAAACCGATCTTCGGTCACGGACTGGAAAGTTTCCGCCCTGCCACCCTTGGCTTCTTCCCATTGGTCGGACTGCAGGGGATCGACGCGCACAGTCTGTATGTCCAGTTCGCGTTTGAAATGGGCCTGGTCGGTCTTTTCGCGTTTGCCTGGCTCATTCTTTCGATTGCGTACCGGCTGTGGCGAGGGCGCCGCTTTGACCCTCGCGGCATGGTGATCATCTTCAGCATTTTCGCCGCCTATCTGATCGAGTCCTACTCGGACAACATGATCTACTATCTGTCCTTCAACTGGTACTTCATGTTCGCGATCGGAACGATCTGTGCATGGATCGCCTTCTGTGAAGAACGTGCTCGTGACAATCCTGCCACCGCTCGCGTGAGGGGCGCCGGTTACCTTCCGGGTGGCCCGCTTGAACGCAGAAGTATGGGATAAAAGCCATGCTGTCCCCCAATGTTGCAAGCGCGCGCCCGATCGAGAGCGACAGATCCGAAGCGGAGCCACCGTTGCCGGTGATGTTGAGACGCAGCTTCGGACTCGACAGTCTGGCTCGTCACAAATGGCTTGTAGTGTCGGGGGCCATACTGGGGTTGCTGGCGGGGCTGGTTTTGGCAGGCACGCGAAAGGCCATTTACACCGCCTGGATGGAGTTGCTGGTCTACAATCGGCAGATTGCGACGGGTCCGGCGGCCGTGGTCATGCCCGGTCGAGTCGATATCCCGCTCCTGCAAAACCAGACGGAATTTCTGCGTTCGCGGGTGGTACTTGGAAAGGTCATCGATACGCTGGACCTGACGAAGGACCCGGAATTCTTTTACCGTCGGCCCGACAGCATCCTGACGCGTTTGAAGGAGCTGATCGCCCCTCCACCGCCCAAACTGGTGGATGACCGGACCGTTGCCTTCGTGGAAACGCTCGCAGCGTTGAGAAAGAACATCGACGTCGCGCGTGTTGGTGCGAGTCATATCGTGCGGATGGACGTTCGGTCGACGGATCCGCGAAAGGCGGTGCAGATAGCCAATGAGGTCGCCCGCACTTATCTGCAGGAGCGAAAGTCGCGCGGAATGGGCGGCGACGCCGCTATCCGCGAACTCTACCAAGGCCTTGGGCCGAGCGCTTATGTCGTGTCGGAAGTGCAGCCGCCGATACGTGCTAGCGGACTCTCCAACCTGATCATTGTTCTTGGCTTTACGCTGGCCGGCCTCTGCGGCGGCGCGGTTGTCGCGGTTCTTCGTGATGTTCTGAGCAACAACATCCGCAATCCGGAGCAGCTGGAGTATTTTCTGGGCCTTCCTTGCCTCGGCGCGGTTGCGACCGTTCCCGGCGGTATGCAGAGCGGGCGTATTCCAGGGCGCGTTGCGGGGCTCGAGAAGATCAGCGCGCTTCTGCGCGAAGAGCGCAGCGTTCAAAGTCTCGGAATTACGTCAGTGTTACCCGGAGACGGGGTGACGACCATAGCTTTGAACATCGCTCGTTGTATCAGCGGATCGGGCCGGAATGTCTTGCTGGTTGATTGCTCCTCGGATCAAGTGCGGGGGAGATCTTCCGAGCGGGAGATCGCCGTGACTGGTCCCGTCGCGGAAAGCGGGGATGAGTTTGACCGATGCGCGACACCGGTGGAGGCGCTCGATGCTCTGATGCGTTGGGCATCCGAGTCCTACGATGCAGTCATCGTCGATTTGCCTTCGCTCGTCTGCAGCGTGGACGCGCGTGTTGCCGCCCGGTCGCTCGACGGCCTCCTGCTCCTCGTCAAATCGGGCAACACCGATTGCGAACTGGCGAGGCAGGCTCTGGAGTCCGCAGCGGAGGCACGCGCAAAATTCATGGGCGCAATCCTGAATATGATCGAGGCAGGAACCACTCGCTCGCGCAGCGAACCGACCAGCTTCGAGGCTCCCGGTGCCTTGTCGGCCGGTGGCGGGGCGCGACCGAGGGATGAGATGAGACAATCCGGCAAGGTGAGCGAGCCGGTCTGAAGGAATTGATCGATCGCCTTCGAAGGGCGGCGAACGGAGATTGGGGCCGTACGTTTCTTGGCTGGACTCGCGCGCGAAGTCGGAACTGGAATGTACCATGCTGCAATACGGACGGACACTTGGCCAGGAGCAGGGTTCAGCGGACGAACCGCGCCGCCATCTTTACCTGATTGCAAGCCTGCTCCGCCGCTGGAAGACGCTCGCGGTTTGCGTAGCGGTGGCGATGACGCTTGGTGCCATTGTGCTGGCGTCAAAGCCGGTGACCTACACCGCATCGACGCAGCTTCTGATCTACAACAGGGAACTCAATCCCGGGCCAGATGCCGTGGTTCTGCCAGGGCGCGCCGATACCGCGCTGGTGGAGAACATGATCGAGATATTCAAGTCTCGAAACGTCATCGCCAAGGTGATCGAAACCCTTAAGTTGAATGAGGATAATGACCGCGGTCTGGTCCAGACGCTCTGGCCGACCATCCGTGACTGGGTGATGTCGCCTTCATCCCAGAACGTCTCCGAAGAGGAAAAGGTACTCGAAAGTGCTATCGAGCGTTTCCGGGACGCTCTGTCAGTCAAGCGTGCGGGGACAAGTCACACGATTCTTGTCACGTATACTGCAGCCGATCCTCACAAGGCGGCCGCGATCGCGAACGACATCGCCTTGAGCGCGGCGCGTGTATTCAGGGGCACGGAAGCGGGATCGTCCGGCGCTTCCCCACTGCGGGAGAGACTGCAGGGCCTTGGACCGAGCGCCTATGTGATCTCCGAAGCGGACCCTCCCGCCCGGCCTGACGGGCCGGGCAGGGCGACTCTCGGAATGCTTTTTCTGCTCGCGGGCCTCGGCATCGGTGTGGCCATAGCTCTCTTGCAGGATTTCATGGACCGAACGATCCGGACGGCCGGGCAGGTCCAGGGGATGCTCGGGCTGGAATGCTTCGGCACGGTCGCTCGCACGTCAAGGCCAGCTATGAGCGGCCGAATGCAAGACGAGACTGAAGCAGGTGGCGTGCGGAACGGGTTGCCGTCTGGCGGCGGTCGCGGCGACCGATGGTCCGATTCGTGTGCTCGGGTGCTGCAGCGTGCCCTGACGGTGACGGATTCGATCCTGGCCATGCAAGTCCTGGGTGTCACCGCCATGGCTACAAGCGAGGGCACGACGACCATGGCAGGCGGACTTGCCCTGATGGCAACTGCTTCGGGAAAGACGGTATTGCGCGTCGATTTAGCGAAGCGTGGCGACATTGGATCGCTGGGCGCCTACCCACGTCCATCCGACTCGTTTGAAAATCCACATGTGATGGAAATCAATGAACCCGCCGAATTGGAGGACGTTATCCGGCAAGTGGCGCCGGAGTATGACCTCGTGGTCGTTGATCTGCCGCCTCTTTCAGATGATCGATCCATGCGCGAGATCGCGCGAATGTTCGACGGGATCGTGCTGGTCTTGAAATGGGGCGATCACGGTGCCGATGCGGTCAGGCGCGCATTGGAATCGTCTGGCTTCGAACCATCCCAGATTGCAGGCGTCATTCTGAATGAAGCGCCGAGAAGCCTGATCGGTCGATATGGTGACAAGCTTGCAGGAGCACAGACTCGATTGGCGATGTGGCCGTCCGTGACGCACGCGCCAAAGACAAGCCAAGGGACTGAGGAGGGCGGCGAGCTTGCTCCCGTCTAGCTCAACCAGCAATCACACAGAGGTACCACTATGATAAAAGCGATGATACGTGGATTTATCGGGCTCGCCGCCAT
>JAEWHY010000063.1 GCA_023387555.1 Pseudomonadota bacterium | reverse complement strand
AGCACCACCTCGGCGCCGAGCGCCGCCGTGCGCTCGCGCTTGGGCCGCGGCGCATCCGCCGGCATCACGATCACCGCCGGCATGCCGAGCAGCTTGGCCGCAGCCGCGACCCCTTGCGCATGATTGCCGGAGGAATAGGCGACGACGCCGGCTCTGCGCCGGTCCGAAGGAATGGTCGCGCAGCGGTTATAGGCGCCGCGGAACTTGAACGAGCCCATCCGCTGCAGGGTTTCGGCCTTCAGATAAACCTGCGCGCCCACGCGCTCGTCGAGCAGCGGCGAACGGATCAGCGGCGTGCGGACCGCAACCCCGGCGATCCGGCCCGCGGCATTTTCGATATCGACCGGGCTGATGGCGTCCATGGCCTTAACTTAATGCGCCGGGACCGGGCCGCAACAGGATCGCCCGGGCGGCTCCCGCAAAAGCTGTGAACCGCGCCCGCCACTTCCCTCAATCCTCGGCCTGCGCATCCCACAGGGCTTCGAGGCGGCGGCGAAAGCCTTTCGGCGATTCCGCGAACAGCCGGGCTGCGAGCCGGCGAGCCGCCTGCACATGGTCGGACTGCCGGTGTTCGATCACCGGCATGAGCTTCGTGCGCCAGCGCGCCAGCGGCTGCTGCGGCGCCGTCTTGGCGGTGAGCATTTCCAAATCCTGATACTTGCCGAGCCGGGTGCGCAGGCGCTGGGCCTCGTCCACCCAGATGCGGCCGAGCCGTGGCCAGACCGGCTCGATCAGTTCCATCTGATAGCGATGCTCGACCACCCGCCGGCGCAGGTCATGCAGCGTCTCGCCCGCGGCCTCATCCCAATCCGCCGGCATCGCCTCGCGCGCGCGCCGATAGGTCGTCGTCAGCATGTCGGCGAGGTCGGCGAAAGACAGCTTCTCGAGATCCCAGTGCGAGACCTGCCAGGCTGCGGCGGTCAGATAGTCCGACAGCAGTTGCTGGATCTCGTCGGTCCAGATGTCGCGCTCGTTTTCCGCCTTCTGCGCATCGAGCCGGCTCCGCATGGTGGCGATCGAGCGCGCCGGCAGCGCGATCGGCAAATCGGCACAGCCCTCATTGGCATCCACGAATGCGTCGATGGCCGACTGCGCATCGCGCGCCACCGTAAGCCGGCGCGCGAGGTCCCGCGCCTGGAAGCGCAGCGCCTCGCCGCCCTCCCCGAGATGCGGCGCCATCATGCGCAACAGAGCGCGCCAGCGTTTCAGGGCCCGGCGAATGTCATGCACCTTGGTGGTCGCGTCGCGCTCGGAATCGTTCAGGATCGCCTGCGCATCCGCGACCGCTCCGGCGGCAATATCACGCAACGCCGTCCCGACCGGTTGACCGGGGCTCAGGGTGGTCTGCACATTCATCAGGGATTCTCTCACCGGCGGGGCCACCGCCATGGCCCTGCCCAAATCTTAGCCCGGTCCGAGGATCAAGTCAGCCGTTACGCCGCCCCGATCGCTGCCAGGTCGCCGCAGCCGGCGACCTCTGCCGCAGGGGTTTCGTCGGTCCAGTGAATGATTTCCAGCCGGCCGTCGTGGTGCTCGACCACCGCCGTGCAACTTTCCACCCAGTCGCCGCAATTGACATAACGAATGCCGAACCTGTCGTGAATGGTGGCGTGGTGGATGTGGCCGCAGACGATGCCCTGCACGCCATGCTTCCTCGCATCGGCCGCCAGCGCCCGTTCGTATTCGCCGATATAGGACACCGCGTTCTTGACCTTCAGCTTCGCCCATTGCGAGAGCGACCAATAGCCGAGCCCGCACTGGCGGCGAACCGCATTGAACAGCCGGTTGAGGACGAGCGCGAATTCATAGGCCTTGTCGCCGAGCAGCGCTAGCCAGCGCGCCTGCGTCACCACGAGGTCGAAATGATCGCCATGCACGACGAGAAAGCTGCGCCCGTCGGCGCCCCGATGGACCGCCTGCTCGACCACTTCGATCCCGCCGAAATGCGAGCCGTAGTAACCGCGCAGAAACTCGTCGTGATTGCCGGGGATGTAGACGATGCGCGCGCCCTTGCGCGCCTTGCGCAACAGCTTCTGCACGACATCGTTGTGCGATTGCGGCCAGTACCAGTTCGATTTCAGCGCCCAGCCATCGACGATATCCCCGACCAGATAAATGGTGTCGGCATCGTGACAGCGCAGGAAGTCGAGCAGCTTGCCGGCCTGGCAACCGCGCGCGCCGAGATGGACGTCGGAGATGAAAAGCGCACGAAAATGTCGCGGCCGGGATGGAAGCATCAGCACGTGTGAGCCGTTCCTTGACGAGGAATCGCTGCGCCTTGGTCTCACACTGACATTGCGGTTTGATGACAAGGCGCCCCGCACCCGACCCGAGACGCGTCATCGGCAAATCGCGCATCGCGAGACGTCAGAAAGACCCGTCATCGCCATGTCACCGCATCGCGTCATGCATCGCCGCATGACACTGATCCTTGCCCTGACGGCTTTTGTCGCCATCGCCCTTGTCCTGCATCTGGCAAGCGTCGCGGTCGCTGCGCATCGATGCAGACCGAACACCCCGATGATGGAGGCGTCGCCGGAGACGCCGCCGGTGACTATCGTGCTTCCGGTCTGCGGCCTCGACAACGATATCGAGGATACGCTGCGATCCGCCTTCCGGCTCGACACGCCGCGGTACGAACTGATCTTCTGCGTCGCGCGTCCGGACGATGCCGTGGTCCCACTGATGCATCGCCTGATGGCGGACCATCCCTGGATCGATGCGCGGCTCCTGGTCGGCGACGAACGCATCAGCGACAATCCGAAGCTCAACAATGTGTTCAAGGGCTGGCGCGAGGCGGTCCATCCGTTCGTGTCGATCTGCGACAGCAACGTGCTGCTGCCGCGCGACTATATCCAGCGGCTGCTCGGTGCGTTCGATCCGACCACCGGCCTCGTCTGCTCGCCGCCGATCGGCTGCCGGCCGCAAAACTTCTTCGCCGAAGTCGAATGCGCCATGCTCAACACCTACCAGGCGCGCTGGCAGTATTTCGCCGACGCCATCGGCTTCGGCTTCGCCCAGGGCAAGACGCTGTTCTGGCGCAAGGCCGATCTTGAACGCGCCGGCGGCCTCCGCGCGCTGGCCGCCGAAGCCGCCGAGGACGCGGCCTGCACCAAGATCGTGCGCGATCTCGGCCTGCAGGTGCGGCTGATGCAGCCGCCGCTGCGCCAGCCGCTCGGGCTGCGCCGCGCCATCGATGTCTGGAAGCGCCAGCGCCGCTGGGCGCGGCTGCGGCGGGCCAGCTTTCCGTTCTGGTTCGCGCTCGAAATCCTGTCGGGCGCGCTTGCCCCGCTGCTGGCGCTGGTGGCGGCTGCGACGCTCGCCGGCGTTCCGGCACTCGCCCCGGCGCTGGTGTTCCTCGCGGTCTGGTACGGCGCCGAATGGCTGCTGTCGGTCAGGGCCGGCTGGCACGTATCGCGCTGGTCGGTCGCGACCTTCCTGCTGCGCGACGCCATGCTGCCGGTGCTTTACGTCAACGCCTGGCTCGGCCGCGGCTTCGAATGGCGAGGCCACGACATGCGCGCGGTAGAAGGCACGCGATTGTCGTAGCAAGGATTGTCGTAGCAAGGAGAGACTGTCCTTGGTGCGCACCCTTCACCTCCCCCTGAAAGGGGGAGGTCGACTGCCGTCGCGAAGCGAGGGCAGTCGGGTGGGGGTCATGCGCCGCACGCAAGCGACCCCCTTCCCACCCCTCCCCCTTTCAGGGGGAGGGAGCCTATAGTGCGCGGAGCGATCGTCGCGATTTAGATGCACTTGTCAGGATAGAACCCATGAATTTCGGAATTGCCGGCCGCAAGGCCATCGTCTGCGCGTCGAGCCGGGGGCTCGGCTATGGCTGCGCGCTGGCGCTGGCGCAGGAAGGCTGCGAGGTCATCATCAATGGCCGCGACGAGACGCGGCTCGCGGCAGCAGCCGACGAGATCGCCAGACTCACCGGCGCGACCATCATTCCGGTCGCCGCCGATGTCGCGACGCCCGACGGCCAGAAGGCGCTGTTCGCCGCCTGCCCGGAGCCGGACATTCTGGTCAACAACAATGCCGGCCCACCGATGCGCGACTTCCGCGAACTGTCGCGCGAGCAGATCATCGACGGCGTGATCGCCAACATGGTGGTTGCGATCGAACTGATCCAGAAGGCGATCGACCCGATGACGCGGAAGAAATTCGGCCGCATCGTCAACATCACCTCGGCGACGGTGAAGGCGCCGCTCGCCGGCCTCGATCTGTCGTCGGGCGCACGCGCGGGACTGACGGCCTTCCTTGCGGGCGTTGCCCGCTCGGTCGCCGCCTCCAATGTCACGATCAACTTCATGCTGCCCGGCACCTTCGATACCGATCGCCTGGCCGCCAACATCGAGGGCAACGCGAAGCGCCAGAACATCTCGTTCGAGGAGGCCCGCGCGGCGCGCATGAACGGCGTGCCGGCGAAGCGCTTCGGCACCCGCGAGGAATTTGGCGCGACCTGCGCCTTCCTGTGTTCGCAGCAGGCCGGCTACATCACCGGGCAGAACATCCTGATCGACGGCGGCGTCTATCCGGCGGCGTTCTGATCCACGCGATTGATCGCCGGACGGCCTGCGGCGTTTACGTCCGCCGCAGGTTGTCGACCGGCACGATCATCTTGCCGATCGGCCACAGCGCGATGCCGGCGAGCTTCAGATGCGCCCAGGCGAACGGGATACCGATAATCGTGATCGCCAGCCCGATCGCCGTGATCACATGGCCGAGCGCGAGCCACCAGCCCGCCAGCACGAACCAGATGATGTTGCCGATGGTCCCGAGCGCGCCGGTGCCGGTGTCCTCGCGCCCGGTGTAGAGATCGCGCGACACCGCAGTCTGGCCGAACGGCAGGAAGGCGTAGAAGCCGATATTGAAGGCCGCGCGCGCCCACGGCAGCCCGATGATGGTGATCGCCATGATGATGGCGGCGAGCCACCAGCCGACCGCCATCCACAGGCCGCCGAACACGATCCACAGCACATTGAGCAGCAGCGACAGAAACGACATGGCGGACTCCGATCACGGTTTGGAGCGCGCGACACGGCCGCTCTGGCCGCTCAATGTGAGTGACGGAGGCCCCGGTTTCAAGCCGTCCGGCGCGCGGGGAGCGGTGGAGAGCCGCCCGCCCTTTCCCATTGCTTTCACTTTTCCGGTTAGACTCATGTTGAGTGATTCGTTTCGAAAGCCGGGTTCCGCCATGACAAGGGCTGCTCAGTTCCTCTGCACCGGCGTCGTCGCCATGGATGGCTGCGGCACCGAACTCACGATGCTCGAGTTGCGCCGCCATGACGGGCGCTGCGAATTCTGCGCGCTCGACTGGGACGAGCGGATCCGCGCCTGGCGCTTCGGCAAGGCCGATCCCGATCTCGACGCGCATTTCGCTGAAGGCCCGCGCCGGCGGACGCCCCGCGCACAGCCGCGCCGCGCCAAGGCGGCGTAACCGCCGCCTCTTGATCAGGCCGCGGCCGGCGCCGGAGCCGGAAGCCGTGCCGGCAGACACGCCGTGACGAGGAAGATCGCCGCCGCAGCAAGCGCCATCAGCCGGAACAGCGAATCGAAGCCGTGGTGTTCGTAGACATAGGCGATCAGCGGCAGTGACAGCGCCAGCACGCTGAATGCCAGCACATAGCGCACGCCATAGATGCGGGCGCGCGCCGGACCGCTCGCCATCTTGCCGATCATGAAATCGTTGATCGGGATCTGCCCGAAGGCGCCGAACATGAAGCCGAGCGCGGCAGCGAGCGCCCATATGTCGGTCAGCCCCGGCATCGCGGCGAAGAACACGATCTGGATCGCCGCGGCGGCCAGGAACACGATGCGCGGCCCGTATTTGTCCAGCAACGAGCCGACTACCAGCTGGGCGAGCGACGCGACCGCAAACACCATGAAGGTCAGCGCGCCCAATGTGGTAGCGACATCGCCGCCGACCGCGGGCGCGCCGGCCGCCAGCCATTCGGTGAGGTTCTTCGCCATCCCGCGCAGGCGCTCGTCGAAGATCTTCGGCAGCGCAAAGGTCGTGGCCTGGAAGATCAGGCTCGAGATCGCGGTGGTCGCGAACACGATCACCGAGACCCGCAGCAGCAGCGCCTTGTAATCGGCGCTCATCGGCGGTGCAGCGCTGGCTGCGGCCGCGGCGGCAGCCGTGTCGCGATGGACGATCGCGCGCCATTGATGCGCGGCATAGAGAATGCCGATCGCGATCGACACGACGCCGGGCACGATGAAGGCCGCGCGCCAGCCGCCGTGATCGATGAAATAGCCGGTGATCAGCGCCGCGCTCGCCACGCCGAGATTGCCCCACACGCCATTCACCGCAAGCCGCATGCCGGTGTTCTTCCAGCGCTGGGTGACGATGGCGAGCCCGACCGGATGATAGATCGCGGCGAAAACGCCGATGAAGAACAGCCCGATGCCGACCTGCAGCGGCGCTTGGGCAAGGCCGGTCGCGATCGAGGCGAGGCCGATGCCGACGAAGAACACCACGACCATGCCCTCGCGGCTCCACTTGTCGGCGAGCCATCCCGCCGGCAGCGCGAACAGCCCGAAGGCGAGGAAGCCCGGCGTCGCATAGGCGAGCAGTTCGGAATAGCCGACGCCCCATTCGCGGGTCAGCGCCAGCGCCGCAACGGTGGCGAAGATCAGCGTGAACATGTGGTCGAGGAAATGACCGATGTTCAGGAACAGGAAATGGATGCTGTCGCGATTCATGGCGGCCCCGGCACGTCCGGATGCACACCTACACGTGGCCGTCCGGCGACGCCATGCCAGTCTTCGTCGCGTTTGGGCCATGGCCAACCCTCTCTACGTCATGGTCGCATCAAGCCTGGCCATGACGTGAGGAGTCGGAGCGCACCTGTTAGCGCCATCCGTAGGATGGGTTGAGCGCAGCGAAACCCATCATCGTTCACATAAAGAGCGCTTCTGTCGCTCGCGGCGACTTGCAACCTCCAGTGCGGAGAACTCGCTGCAACCCGGGACAAAGAATCGATCATGGCCCGGGTCATTGATGGGTTTCGCGGCGCTCAACCCATCCTTACTCCCCTTGTGTCACCACACCTGCCCAGTCCGAACTCTAGCCGAAATGTCTGCACCGACTCCATCAAGTCCAGGAAATAGGTTTCGTCGATCGCAACCTAAACCGAGAAGTGTTTGGTAGAGGTTTCGCTTAAACCGAGCTGGAATAACGATCTTCACAAACCCGCGTACAACGCAGTCGCCCGACACAATCCGATTTACAATGTCCATTCTGTCGTCTAGCGGAACAAATGGCCGGTCGGGAGGGCCGTACGGGTGGAAAGTGAACATAGATTTTTGAGCCGGGATCCGGCGGTCGATTGCTGGCGGCGTCAAAGCAACCGCTTGATGCGGCCCAAGGCTACGAACCTCCTCCGGAAGATAGTGAGCATCCGGGCGAAGCATATAAATCGCAGCGTCTTCGTTCGTCCCCCAGTTCTCTAACGCGAAGAACATCGCCACCAAAGGGTCACGTGTCCAATCAAGTAACCTTGTCGGCACTCCGAAATGCTGGGCCAATATCCGATCGTTTGAATAGCTTCTTTTCAATGGGGGTAGGTACGTTAACCCCTCGTCGAAAAACCGTCCTATCGATTGCGCTTCAAGAAGCGAGTAGCTCATTTCTAATGAGTCAGAAACGATGCCGGTGCTTTTGATTCTATATAGAGAAGGAATCAATCTCCACTCTGCGTTCGATTGGCCCCGAAACAAATGCCGATAACTGCCCGGCTGCTCCTCAATCAAACTAAACAGATTAGCCAGCGAGCGTTCTCTAAGTTCGATGGTTTTCAAGATTCTCTCACAAAATTACTAGTGCCATACATAGGTACTGCCGCGGCAAATATGGATCAGCGCTCCCTCATAAAGTTGCATTTAAGCGTGGTTCGAGTGGCGCAGCGAATCTCGGGTCCTAGAACCTAACGCGACAGTCCCGCATTGCTCTGCCATATCACGGACGG
Source organism: Pseudomonadota bacterium (assembly GCA_023387555.1). Lineage (GTDB taxonomy): Bacteria > Pseudomonadota > Alphaproteobacteria > Rhizobiales > Xanthobacteraceae > Pseudorhodoplanes. The sequence goes on along the minus strand of JAEWHY010000063.1, from coordinate 425 downwards.
AACGCAGACATAGCTTTTGTACATGCTGCGGCGCATTCTGGACAGGAGGCGGAGTTTTGGTACGAAGCAAACAATGAGCGCGAAGTATAAATAGGATCAAATTCCTTATTTCCGCCATCTTCCCCTGCTCAACTCATCGCTGTCCCGCCCTGTAGCAAGGGGCGTTTCATGAGCGTCGCGAGACGCGGGGCGGGATGCGGTGGCCGTGTGTGCGCGAAGGACGTATCGCGCCGCGCGGAGGCCCAAGCTGCGATGATCCGGCCCACCGGCCGTGGGTCACCAGCGGAGGATAACAAGATGGCCGCCCGTGCCTGGGCGTCTGTCCTCCGGGGTTGTCGCAGAGCAAGCCTCAAACACCGCGCGCGGAACGCCGGAATCTTTCGGCGGTCCGTGGTGACTGCAATCTCATGCGCTTCTCACACTCG
>JAEWHY010000597.1 GCA_023387555.1 Pseudomonadota bacterium | reverse complement strand
CCGAACTGGGTCATGAAGTTCTGGCCGTCCGGCGTCTGCACCATCACCTTGTAGGTCGGCGCCGCGAGATACTGATCGACGAAGCCGCGGTTGCGCTCAGCCATCTGCAGGCGCTTCATCATTTCGTCGCCACGCCGGCGGTCGGTCGCCGGCAGTTCGTGAAAGCTCAGGAAGGAGTCCATCTCCATCAACCACTTCACGCGGCCGCCGGCGTCGCTGAAAATGAAGTGACCGTCGTTGCCGAACTTGTCGAACATGACGAGCTTCACATCGCCGCCGCCGTCGAGATAGGCCGACTGCATGCGCTCGACCAGCTGCGGGCCGAACAGGCTGTCGTTGTTGGCATAGACCCAGATGCTCGGCACGCGGCTGGTCGTGCCGTATGACTTGAAGGCGTTCACCAGCACATCCTCCTTCGGGCAATCGGGGGTCTGGAGGCCGCCGGAGACGTTGATCACGCCCTTGAGATTCTTCGGGTTGCGCGAGGCCAGCGCCATCGCCGCGGCGCCGCCGGCCGACACGCCGATCGCGATCGCGCGGTCGGGATCGGCATCCGGCCGCTTCGAGGCGACGTCGAGCGCGCCCTGCAGGTCGTCGGCATCGGCGCTGAAGAAGCTGGCGAAGGTGTCGGTGTTGCAGGTGACCGGCACCGGCATCGGACCGTCCGACTGGCCAAAGCCGCGCCGCAGCACGACCACCGACAGATAGCCGCGCCGCGCCAGATCGCGCGCATAGGGGCCGTAGTCGCTCGCCTTCAGCGCCAGCATGTCGGCGAGGTTGGCGGATTTGCCATGCGTGATCAGCGCAACCGGCAGCGGGCCGGTCAGATCGGCGCGCTTCACGATCAGGCCTTCCAGCCGCACCGACTTGCCGTTCACGCTGGTGCGGAAGAAGGTCTTCTCGCTGACGAATTCGTCAGCGGCGCTCTGCGCCTTTGCCGGGGCGATGGCGGCGAGGGCCAGCAGGCAACCGGAGAAAACAGCGCCGGCGATGGTCCGGCTCGAACGATGGCCCGCGGTGGACATGGCGGCGCGTCCCTTTTGCGCCGCCTCCCGCCCTGACCTGGGCGGTTTACGCCTGAGTCCAGAAGCGCGGCACGGCTTCCTCCAGGCGCGCTCCAAGCCGGACAGCAGCCACATTCGTGGCCAGTCCGGATGCGTCGTCGGTCTCGATCGCCAGACCGCACAGGGTGCCAGGACCCGTCGCGGCCTCGAACTTGGTCGCTGGAATTCGTCGCAGGAAGCGCGACAGAGGTTCGTCCTTCACCATGCCGATCACGGAATCGTAGTCCCCCGTCATTCCGGCATCGGTCTGGTAGGCGGTGCCGCCCGGCAGCACCCGGTGATCGGAGGTGGGCACATGCGTATGGGTGCCGATGACCGCCGTGACCCGGCCATCGAGATGATGGCCCATGGCCTGCTTCTCGCTCGTCACCTCGGCGTGGAAGTCGACGATGATGGCGTCGGCATCGCGGCCGAGCGCGCAGACTTCGAGTTCGCGGTCGATGGCGGCGAACGGGTCATCGAGCGGATCGAGGAAGATGCGGCCCATGGCATTGATGACAAGGACGCGCGCGCCGTTCCGCGTCTCGATCATCGCCGCACCGCGGCCGGGCGTGCCCTTGGGATAATTGAGAGGACGCACCAGGCGCGGGCTGCGCTCGATGAACACCAGCGCCTCGCGCTGGTCCCAGGCATGGTTGCCGAGCGTCACGACGTCGGCGCCGGCATCGGTGAATTCGCGGAAAATGGTTTCGGTGATGCCAAAGCCGCCCGCGGCGTTCTCGCCGTTCAGCACCACCAGGTCGAGCTTCCAGTCAGCGATCAGGCCCGGCAGCCGCTGGTTGACGATGGCACGGCCGGAGCGGCCGACCACGTCGCCGATGAACAGAATGCGCAAAAACCCAAACTCCCTAACGGAAATCGATGATTTCGTGTTCCGTTAGCACAAGGTCCAGCGCCTGGTCGAACGGCGTGGCCGGAACCCGCTGGATTTCCTGCACGGCGAAGGCAAGCCCGATCGCAATCACCGGCTTCATCGCACGGACGCGGGCGATGGTCAGATCGTAATAGCCGGCCCCATAGCCGATGCGGTGGCCGGCGCGGTCGAAGGCTGCGAGCGGCACCAGCATGACGTCGGGAAAGACTTCCGGCGCGTCCGGCTTCGGCTCGCGGATGCCCCAGACGCCGGATGCCAGTTCGTCGCCGAAATTCCAGGCCCGCATGATCAGCGGATTGCCGCGCTTGGGCGTCACCGGGAGCGCGAGGCGCGCGCCGGCGTCTGCGAGCCTGCGCATCAGCGGCACTGGATTGAACTCGCTGCGCATCGGCGAATAGCCGGACACGATCAGGCCGGGCTCAACCGCGACCGGAAACGGCCGCTGCAGGACCGTCTCGACTGCGGCGGCGCGCTCCGCGGCCGGCATGGCATCGCGGCGTGCCAGCGCGGATTCGCGGAGAGAGGCCTTGTCGTCGACAACCGGGTTCGAAAGGGTCATTCGTCGTCCCAAGATGCAAAGGGCGTGGCCGAGCCTCGCAGGACGACGGCTGCCGTCGCGCTTCCCGGCTCACGCGCGCTTGAGTTTACGCTGGCTGCGTACGCTTGCCAGCGCGTCGCGCCTCAGGGTGACGGCGGAGAAAGTGCAAAGCAACGGCGGAAGAGTGCGGAGCCACGATGGCCGTCGGAATTTTCGACCCCGGGAACCTACAGAAGTAGGTGGGCGCCATATGTCCGGATCCACGGACCCGGCCAGGGACAGCTCCCTTCAGGATCGTAAGGCCCCGGGAGTATGATGTTTCCAGTCGCACCCCGCAGCCCCGCACCGGCAATGTAGTGTCTTCAGGCCCTTTGAGCCAGCGCTGATTGCAGCGTCGTGCGGGTGAATATCACATGGCGGCGCGCACGCTTTGGTCGTAACGCCACGGGAGCTCGTCGGTCAGTCGGCGTTGATTTCCGCGGATCCAAAGTTATAAGTTCGGCAACGGCCGACAAACAAACAAAAACCTCCATGCGGCCGTGTGAGGAAGCTCAAGGAATTTCCATGACATCGACAGCATGCCGTTCCGTGCCATTTTCATGGCGGGGCAGCCATATGCGCACGGCCCTGTTTGCAAGCCTACTCGGCGTCCTCGCCGCTGGATCGCTGCAGACCGCCACGAAAGCCGACGACAAGTTTCCGACACGACCGGTCAAGATCGTCGTACCGTTTGCCGCGGGCGGTACGACCGATGCGGTGTCGCGCAAGCTCGGCGACCTGCTCGCGAAAAAGTGGGGCCAGCCGGTTGTTGTCGAAACGCGGCCCGGCGCGGGCACCGTCCTCGGCGTGATGGCGGCCGTGGGTGCGCCTGCCGACGGCCACACCCTGCTGGTGGTGGCCGACGCATCCGTGTCCATCAATCCGCTGCTGTATGCCGATCTGCCGTATAATCCGGCGAAAGATCTGACTCCCGTCGTCAAGCTCAACAGCTTCCCGATGGTGATCGCGGTCAACGAGAAGCTCCCGATCAAGGACCTGAAGTCGTTGAGCGAATATCGCCAGCGCTCGCTCAATTACGGCTCCTTCGGTCCGGGCACCAACCCGCAACTCGTCATGGAATCGTTCAAGTCGCTGAGCGGGCTGGATGCGGTGCATATTCCCTACAAGGGCGTCGGGCCGCTCATGCTCGCGCTTGCCGGCGGCGAAATCGACGTGTCCGCGTTGAGCTCGGGCGCGGCGTTCCAGGCGCAGCAAACCGGCAAGATTCGCCTTCTCGCGATCGAAGGTGACAAGCGGATGCCGCAATTACCGGACGTGCCGACTTTTGCCGAGGCCGGATTTCCGCAGCTGCGCGCACCGTCATGGTGGGCCATCGTGGTGCGCAACGGAACGCCAGACGCCATCGTGAAAAAGCTCAATGCCGATCTGAACGAGGCCATTGCCGATCCGTCCTTCCAGGAATTCATGATGCGTAGCGCATTCATCCCTGGCGGCGGCTCGCAAGCCGAACTGGCCGCTCTGATCACCGATACCGCGAAGTTGTGGGCGCCGATTATCGAAAAGCTCCAGTTGCGTCGGAACATCAACTGAGCGCGCATCCACTGACGGCAGGGCGAAAGATGAACCGACCGGTTACCGGAATGAATCAACTCGAGACCAACAATCAACTCGAGACATTGTGGTTCACACGCTGCCCGGTGCCGACGGCGTCGGGCATCGCGCTGCAGAACGGCTGGCTCGAAGGCGAGTTCGCACCGGACGGCATTGCCGTGACGTGTCTGCGCAATTCAGCCGATCGCGCGATCCGTGAATCGCACTTCACCCACTCGCTCGGAAATTCATTCCGGCAGGGCGGCAACGCGCCGGCGATCTATGCGCGCTCGGAAGGTGCCGACACCGTTCTGATCGGGCTGCATTGGATGCCTCAATATCAGGCCCTGCTGACCCTGCCTGGCTCCGGCATCGAAACGCTCGCCGACCTCAAGGGCAAGCGGCTCGCCGTTCCGGTGCGCGTGAATGACAGGATCGACTTCTGGCGCGCGATATCGCTGCAGGGCTACACGAATGCTCTCAGGCTTGCCGGCCTGTCGCTGGCCGACGTGCAGCTGACGGAAGTCAGGATCGAAGCGAGCTATGTCGACCGGACGCCGCCGAGCGCGGCCGCCAAGGCGATCGACACGCCGCGCCTGATCCGCCAGCACACGCCGGAAATGTTCGCGCTCATTCGTGGCGAAGTCGACGTGATGTTTGGCTACAGCGTCTGGGGCCTCGAACTGCGCGAATTGCTGGGTGCGCGCGAGATCGTCAATCTCAATGCGCAAGCTGACCCGGCGGCCTCAATCAACAACGGCCAGCCGAAGACTTTGACCGTGAGCGGCGCGCTGCTGCGCGAGCGGCCGGATCTTGTGGACCGCTACGTCCTGCAACTGGTCAAGGGCGCGCGCTGGGCCCGTCAGAATGCCGCGCAAGCAAGACACATGATCGCCGCCGAGACCGGCACCGCCGAATACTGGCTCGACGAAGGCACCGCGCCCGATCTCGCCGACAAGCTGGAGATGTCACTGTCCGAACCGCTGTTCGAAGCGCTGGAGGTCAGAAAGAACTTCCTGCTCGAACACGGCTTTATCCGGAACGATTTCTCGATCCGTGACTGGGTCGATTCGGGCCCCCTGCAACGCGCGATCGCGGCGCTCGGCTGACTTCCGCGGCCGATCCGTCAGCCGCACTCACCCCATGATGATCTCGGAGCCCGGCTGGATCGACTGGTTGATCTCGCGCGCAATCTCTTCAATGCGCTCGGACGCGGCATTGAGTGCGGTGAGGACCGCGGCCTCGCTCTGTTCGGCGCGCTCGGCCGCGGCATCGCGGGCGTCCTGCAATGCGGCGATTTCCTCTTCCAGCCTGCGGATCCGCTGCGCCGATTCGGTCAGTTCGTCGGCCACCGTCAGCGCCGCCATCACGGTCAGCCGCTGATCGCCGATCTCGCCATGCGCGCCGCGCAAGGCTTCGATGCGGCTGTCGATTGTTTCGGCAAGCTGGGTCACATGCTCTTCCTGCCCGTCCTCACAGCCCATCCGGTACTGGCGGCCGTTGATCGTGACATTCACCTGGGCCATGGCGTCGTTCCCTGAGGCGCTAGGGTGCGATCACGCACACTAGCGATCATGTTCGTCGAGCAGCTTCTGGATCGTCCCCATCGCGATGTCGATGCGGCGCGCCACTTCGCGGTTGGCGTCTTCGAGCTTGCGCGCATGCGCTGCTGCCGCGTCGAGTTCTCCTGCGAGGCGGGCGCGATCCGTGCCGAGGGCATGCAACTGCTTGGCGATGCCGTCGCCGCCGGTTTCGGCCTCGCGTTTGCGGATCACTGCGGCCTGCAGCGTATCCAGCGCCTGAGCGAGCCTGCGGGCCGCGGTCTCGATGGCGCCTTGATCGGTCATTTTAACGCTGGACCCATCACAACAAAACTCTTGTCGCACAAGGCGTTAAGGCGGCAAGCCTAAAATCATGCTTCAACGGCGTCAATGTTCCAGCGGCGTCATCCCCAGCTCCCGCCGCGCTTTTGGTATTTTGTGCCACCAGCGGCACGGCAGCACTGGGACTCTCCGGGACTTGCGTGATAGGACGCGCCGTCATTCGATCTTTCCTGGATTCTCCCCATGTCGCGCGCACATCACGACCGCATGGCCAACGCGATCCGCGCGCTGGCAATGGACGCCGTCGAGCAGGCCAAATCAGGCCACCCCGGACTGCCCATGGGCGCCGCCGACATTGCGACGGTGCTGTTCACGCAGGTCCTGAAATTCGATCCGTCCGATCCGAAATGGCCGGACCGCGACCGGTTCGTCCTCTCGGCCGGCCATGGCTCGATGCTGATCTATGCGCTGCTCCATCTGACAGGCTACGAGTCGATGCCGATCGAGGAACTGAAGAATTTCCGCAAGCTGAACTCGAAGACGCCGGGCCATCCGGAAAACTTCATCACGCCGGGGGTCGAGACCACCACCGGCCCGCTCGGTCAGGGCATCGCCAATGCCGTCGGCATGGCAATCGCTGAGCGCCATCTGAATGCTGAGTTCGGCGATATCGTCGATCATCGCACCTACGTGCTGTGCTCCGACGGCGATCTGATGGAGGGCATCAGCCAGGAGGCGATCGCCCTAGCCGGCCACCTGAAGCTGAACCGTCTGATCGTACTGTTCGACGACAACGGCATCACCATCGACGGCAAATTGTCGCTGTCGGATTCGGTCGATCAGGTGAAGCGCTTCGAATCCGCGGGCTGGATCGCCGAGCGCATCGACGGCCACGATCCGGAGGCCATCGCCGCCGCACTGAAGAAGGCGCAGGCCGCCGATCGGCCCACCTTGATCGCGTGCAGGACCACCATCGGGTTCGGCGCGCCGAACAAGGCGGGCAGCGAGAAATCGCATGGCTCGCCGCTCGGCGCCGACGAAATCAAGGGCGCACGCGAGAAGCTCGGCTGGCCGCACGAACCATTCGTCGTGCCGGACGATATCTTGAAGGCCTGGCGCGCTGCCGGACAGCGCTCCAAAGAGGCCCGCAGCGCCTGGGACCGGGCGCTCGGCAAACTTGCCCCTGAGGTGAAAGCCGAATTCGAACGCCGCATGGCCGGAACCTTGCCGGCAGCGCTGTCCGACGCGGTGCAAAAGGTGAAGCGGACGCTGGCCGAAGCGCCGAAGGACATCGCAACGCGGTCCTCCTCCGAATTCGCGCTGGAAGGCCTCGTGCCGGCCGTGCCGGAGATGCTCGGCGGTTCGGCCGATCTGACCGGCTCCAACAACACCCGCACCAAATCGATGAAAGCGCTGAGCCCTTCCGACTACGGCGGCCGCTTCATCCATTACGGCATCCGCGAGCACGGCATGGCCGCCGCCATGAACGGCGTGACGCTGCATGGCGGCATCATTCCGTATTCGGGCACGTTCCTCGTGTTCTCCGATTATTGCCGCCCGGCGATCCGGCTGGCCGCGCTGATGGGCGAACGCGTCATCCACGTCATGACGCATGACTCGATCGGCCTTGGCGAAGACGGACCGACGCATCAGCCGGTGGAGCATCTCGCTGCCCTGCGCGCGATCCCGAACCTCAACGTGTTCCGGCCCTGCGATGCGGTCGAGGCGGTCGAGTGCTGGGAACTGGCGCTGCGCGCCAAGGAAACTCCGAGCGTGCTCGCTCTGACCCGCCAGAATCTTCCCCAGCTGCGGACGTCGTACACCTCCGACAATCTCTGCGCGGCCGGCGCCTACGAAATTCTCCCGGTCGAGGGCGACAATGTCGACGTGACGATCTTCGCGTCCGGCTCGGAGGTCGCGATCGCGGTCGAGGCAGCTCAATTGCTGAACCGGCAGGGCAAGCCGGCCCGCGTCGTCTCGGTGCCCTGTTTCGAACTGTTCCTGGCACTGCCGCCCGAGAAGCGCCACGCCATCATCGGCGGCGCCGAGGTCAATGTCGCGGTCGAGGCCGGCATCCGCCAGGGCTGGGACGCGATCATCGGCGCGGACGGCGTGTTCGTCGGCATGTCCTCGTTCGGCGCCAGCGCGCCCTACAAGGAGTTGTACCGGCATTTCGGCATCACGCCGGAAGCGATTGCGGCTGCGGCGCTCGCGAAGTTCAGACCGCGATAGCCTGAATTTATCAACAGTCCTTGCCC
>JAEWHY010000504.1 GCA_023387555.1 Pseudomonadota bacterium | reverse complement strand
CATTGAGGTCGTGCGAGATGAAGATATAGGTCAGGCCGAGGTCGTTCTTCAGGTCGATCAGGAGATTGAGAACCTGCGCCTCCACCGACTTGTCGAGCGCGGACACCGCCTCGTCGAGGATTACCAGCCGTGGCGACAATGCCAGCGCTCGGGCAATGTTCACCCGCTGCTTCTGGCCGCCGGACAATTCATGCGGATAGCGCCCCGCGAACACCGCCGGATCGAGACCGACCTTGCGAAGGAGTTCATGCGCAAGGTCACGCGCCGCGTCGCCGGAAACCCCGTGCACGCGCGGCCCGAAGGCGACGGTGTCCTCGACGGTGAGGCGCGGATTGAGCGAGGCATAACTGTCCTGAAATACCATCTGCACCCGGCGGCGCAGATCGCGCATGGTGAGCGTGGCCCCGACCGCCTCACCGTCGAACAATATCCGGCCTTTGTCATAAGGCATCAGCCCGACGATCAGGCGCGCGGTGGTCGACTTGCCGCAGCCGGATTCGCCGACGAGACCGACCACCTCGCCCTTGTCGACCGAGATCGACACGTTGTCGACCGCGCGCACTACGGCCTTGCTGCCGAACAGCCCGCCGCCAACATCGAAATGCTTGACGATATTCTGCACCTGCAGCAGCGGCTGCGCTGGTCCGCCGACATCGGCGGCCGCTGGAAGCGCCTCAACCTCTGACATCCATCGCACTCCGCAAACCATCGCTCAGCAGATTGAAGCAGATCGACACGATGAAGATCATCACCCCCGGTAAGGCCGCGACCCATGGATTGACGTAGATCGCGGTACGCAGCGTGTTCAGCATCAGCCCCCATTCCGGCTCCGGCGGCTTGGTGCCGAGACCAAGGAAAGACAGGCCGGCGGCGAGGATCATGCAGACGCTGATCAGGCTTGTGGCGTACACAAAAATCGGACCGAGCACGTTGCCGAGCACATGCACGCGCATGATGGTGAGCGAGCCCGCACCCGACGCCCGCGCCGCATCGACGAAATCGAGACTGCGCACGCTCGTGGTCACGCTTTCGGCGACCCGTACGATCGGCGGAATGAAGACGATTGTGAGCGAAATCAGGCTGTTGAGGATGCCGGCGCCCAGCGCGCCGGAAATCGCGATCGCCAGCAGCACCGACGGAAACGCGTAGAAGATGTCGATGGTGCGCATGATCATCTGATTGGTGAACCCGCCGACATAGCCTGCGGTGACGCCGAGCATCGTGCCGATGATGAAGGCGAGCGCCACCGGCATCAGTCCGATGAACAATGTCAGCCGTCCGCCGTAGATGAGGCGCGAGAGCATGTCGCGGCCCAGTTCGTCGGTGCCGAGCGGATAGCCCGGCGTTCCGATCGGACGCAGCCGCCGGATCATGCTGCCCTGATAGGGATCGGCAAGCCCGAGCCAGGGCGCGAAAACCGCGGCCAGCACGATCAGCAGAATGACCGCCATGCAGCCGACACTGACCGGATCGCGCACAAGGCGCCGCAAGACACCGCCCCAATAGCCCTGCACCCGCGTGGGCGGCACCGGCTCGACGACATCCTGCGCCATCACGCTCATGGATTCAGGCCCGCTTGATGCGTGGGTCGATCGCGGCTTGCAACACGTCGACAAGAAGATTGAGAAATACGAAGAACAGCGCCAGCACCAGGATCGTGCCCTGCAGCAACGGCAGATCGCGCTGGAAGATCGCGGAATTGAGCAGGAAGCCGGTGCCCGGCCAGGAGAACACGGTTTCGATCAGGATCGAGCCGCCGAGCAGATAGCCAAGCTGCAATCCCATCACCGCGATTGCGGTCGGAGCAGCATTCTTCAGCACATGCCGGAACACCCGCACCTCGTTCAGGCCCTTGGAACGCAGCGCCAGCACGAATTCCTGCGAGAGCAGATCGCCGACCAGCGCACGCACGGTGCGGCTGACGATCCCCATCGGAATCACCGACATCGTGACCGCCGGCAGGATCAGATGCTTGAAATGCTCCCAGTCCCAGGCCCAGCCGCCCGGTCCCGCTCCGACCGCCGGCAGCCAGCCGAGGATGACGGAGAAGATGATGACGAGAACCATGCCGAGCCAGTAATGCGGCATCGAAACGCCAGTGATCGAGATCGTGGTGACCAGCTTGTCGATCCAGGTATCGCGATAGTAGCCGGCGAGGATCCCGAACAGCAGGCCGAAGACAAAGCCGATCAGGCTGGCGAAACCCGCGAGTATGAGCGTGTTGCCGACGGCGCGCGTCACCTCTTCGGTCACCGAACGGCCGGTGGCGATCGACGTTCCGAGATTGCCGTGCAGCGCATTCCACATCCACAGACCGAATTGTACCGGCAGCGGGCGATCGAAGCCGTATTCCTTGCGCATCTGCTCCGCCAAGGCCTGCGAGGCATCCGGCGGCAGCACGGAGACCAGCGGATCGCCGGGCGCGATGTGGACGAGCAGAAAACAGACCAGCGCGACCGCGATCACGACCGGTATGGCGAAAACGATACGCTTGGCGATGTAGACAAGCATCGTTTCTCACTTCCGAACTGGCATCGTTCCGGACTGGTCGATTGTCGGCATCTTATCGGGTCCCAGTCAATGGCCGGACGAGGGTGTCGCAGGGAAACATGGGCGCCCTGATCAGCGCGCCATCGTGATCGGGGAGAAATCCTGAAACCAGTTCTTGGCCTGCACGAAGCCTTTCACG
>JAEWHY010000238.1 GCA_023387555.1 Pseudomonadota bacterium | reverse complement strand
GCCAGCCGATGGGACGCCTCGGCACGGCGCAGGAGGTCGCGGCACTCGCCGTGTTCCTCGCCTCGGATGAATCGAGCTACATCACCGGCCAGCCGCATCTGGTCGATGGCGGGCTGGCATTGTAGGCTGTGGCGATGCCGGAAGCGTCATGCGCACCGTCGCCATCGCCGATTTGCTTGCGCTCTCACCCGACATTGCACTCGCCGCATCGGTGCGGCTCGACGATCCGAATGCACCATACAAACGCGAATGCGCCGTACTCGACGGCATGTCCTGTTGTCATTGACGGATATCACCCATGCATGTCCTTGTGACCGGCGCGGCCGGGATGATCGGCCACAAGCTGCTCGAGCGGCTCGCGCGTGACGGCGGCCTGAACGGCAAGGCGATCGACACGCTGACGCTGACCGACATCGTGCCACCGCAGGCGCCGAAGGGTCTCGCCGCGCATGAGGTCGTCAAGACAGCCGATCTCGCGGCGCCCGGCACCGCCGAGGATCTGGTGAAAGACCGGCCGGACGTGATCTTCCATCTGGCCGCAATCCCGTCGGGCGGATCGGAGACCGACTTCGAGGCCGGTTATCGCGCCAACCTCGACGGCACTCGCAATCTTCTGGAGGCGATCCGCAAGACCGGCGACGGCTATAAACCCAAGGTGATCTACACCTCGTCGATCGCCGTCTACGGCGCGCCGTTTCCGCCTTCGATTCCGGATGACTTCATCCTGACGCCGCTGACGAGCTATGGCGCGCACAAGGTGATCTGCGAGACGCTGCTCGCCGATTACAACCGGCGCGGCTTCCTGGAGGGCGTCGGGGTGCGGCTGTGCGGCATCACCGTGCGGCCGGGCAAGCCGAACCTCGCCGCGTCTGGTTTCTATTCCGGCATCATCCGGGAACCCCTCGCCGGCCTGGAAGCAACGCTCCCGGTGTCCGACGATACGACCAATACGCATGCCTCGCCGCGCGCCGCAGCGGGCTTTCTGGTCCATGCCGCGTCACTGACGCCGGACCAGCTCGGACCGCGCATCAACCTCACCATGCCGGGCGTCTGCTGCACGGTCGGCGAGCAATTGGCAGCGTTGCGGCGCGTCGCGGGTGACCGCGTAGCCAACCGCGTACGGCGTCAACCGGATGACTTCATCATGCGCATCGTGGCCGGCTGGCCGAGCCGTTTCGACGCCACACGCGCGCGCGAACTCGGATTTACCGCGGAATCTTCGTTCGACGAGATCATCCGGGTCCATATCGACGACGATCTGGGCGGCAACTTCGCGCATTAGCCCTAAATTTCAGCCGCCGCCCCAAATTTGACATAGCCCCCCACGCCTCTGCATGGGCCGCAGGCAAATCCGGGTGTGGCGGCAAACTTGCATCACTGTCCTGATCGCATACATTGCAGGTGCTATCCCTCCCGAGGACTCTCATGAATTACGTCGATGCGGCCCTTGCGCCGATGCGCAAGACCGGACAGATCAAATTGCACAAGGCGGAAGCGTTTGCCGGTATGCGCAAGGCCGGACGTCTCGTTGCAGAATGTCTGGACATGCTGGTTCCCGAGGTGCGCCCGGGCGTGCCGACCGAACGCATCGACCGGCTGGTGCACGACTTCGCGATGGATCACGGCGCGCTTCCCGCGACCCTGATGTATCGCGGCTATCGCAAATCGACCTGCACCTCGATCAACCATGTCGTGTGTCATGGCATTCCCTCCGACAAGCCGATGAAGGATGGCGACATCGTCAATATCGACGTGACGCTGATCGTCGACGGCTGGCACGGCGACTCCAGCCGGATGTATCCGGTCGGCGAGATACCGCGCCGCGCCGAACGGCTGATCGACGTGACGTTCGACGCAATGATGCGCGGGATCGACGCGATCCGGCCCGGCGGCACCACCGGCGATATCGGCGCCGCCATCCAGTCCTTCGTCGAAGCGCAGCACATGAGCGTGGTACGCGACTTCTGCGGTCACGGGCTCGGGCGGCTGTTCCACGACGAACCCAATATCGTGCACGTCGGCCGTCAGGGTGAAGGCACCGTGCTGCGACCGGGTATGTTCTTCACCGTCGAGCCGATGATCAATCTCGGCCGCCCGCATGTGAAGGTGCTGTCGGACGGATGGACCGCCGTCACGCGCGACCGCTCGCTGTCGGCGCAGTTCGAGCACACTGTCGCCGTGACCGACAGCGGCGTGGAAATCTTCACCTTGTCTCCGAAGGGTTTGGACAAGCCGCCTTACGCAAATTCCGGCTCCGAGTCGCGGGCGTAAAGCCCGCGACCTTGCCGACGGCAACGGCTCAGTTCACTGCGCGATACAGTCGCTCGTCATAGAGGCTACCGCTCTTAGGCAGAAGCTCCTGCCGGAACTCCTTCGTCGAAGATGCCGCCGTGTGGCGCTTCCAGTCCTCGAGATTGTTCCACACGGCAACGATGGTCATGTGGTTCGGACGGCTCGCCTGGGTGAGCACATCGAAGCGCGCATTTCCATCCGTCCGGCGGCCTTCGAATGCGAAATTCTGCAGCAGTTCTTCGCCCTGCTGGCGAAAGGCCGGGATGAAATCGACGTGCGTCACCGCGTAGATCGTGCCGGGGTTGTTCTGCCCGGTGGATAATTCGCGATGGGGCCGCTCGTCATAGGGCGCAATCTCGATCGCCTTGAGCGCCTCGCGCACAGCCTTCACATGCGGCTGGCTGGCCCGCGCCTCGCGCGTCTTGTTGTCCTTCCAATGCTCGATCAGGACAAAATGGTTGGGCTGACCGTTACGCTGCAGCACGGTCATCGACAGATAGCCATTGTCCTTGGCGCTCGCTGTCTTCAGCGCCTTCAGCGCGGCCAGCGCCTTGGTTTCGGCACCGGGGGCCACCTCGATATAGGCGATCACCCAATTGCCGACCGCGGCCTCGGATCCGGGCGGCACGGCGGTTGGATTTTGCGTGGCGGTCTGCGCGTGCGCGGCGGCAAGGCCGGCCGCCAGCATCATCGCGAAAGCAACACCGCGTCCGAACATCGCCGCTCTCCCCAAAGGAAGCCGAGGCGGTCCGCGCCGCCTTTGCGCCAAGCTTATCCAACTCCGCCCTGCCGGCAAACGCGTTACCGCCGCCGCGAGCGCGGCAAGCGTGCATTCTGAGATTGCAAATGACTGCAATCGCGTCATGCTTGCGACGGGGTGCGGAGCGATGCGGGAGCCACGAAAGAGCAGGAGTGACCGGGGGGCCGGGACCGGTCTCGAAGATGCCACGCCGCATTATCACGGACATCGTGAGCGGTTGCGGGCTCGCTTCCGCGAGGCTGGTCCGGAGGCTCTGGCCGACTACGAGCTTCTGGAACTGATCCTGTTTCGCGCGATCCCGCAGCGCGACGTGAAGCCGCTGGCCAAGCAGCTGATCGGCAAATTCGGCTCCTTCGCCGAGGTGATCGGAGCGCCCGAGACGCGGCTGAAAGAGGTCAAGGGTCTTGGCGACGCCGCCATTACCGAGATCAAGATCGTCCAGTCCGCCGCGAGCCGGCTGGTGCGCGGCCAGGTCAAGGCCCGCACGGTGCTGTCCTCGTGGTCGTCCGTGCTGGATTATTGCCGCACCGAGATGGCGTTCGCCGACAAGGAGCAGTTTCGCATCCTGTTTCTCGACAAACGCAACCAGTTGATCGCCGACGAAGTGCAGCAGACCGGCACCGTCGATCACACCCCGGTCTATCCGCGCGAAGTGGTGAAGCGCGCACTCGAATTATCGGCGACCGCCATCATCCTCGTGCACAACCATCCGTCGGGCGATCCGACGCCGTCACGCGCCGACATCCAGATGACGCAATCGATCGTGGACGTCGCGAAGCCGCTGGGCATTTCGGTGCACGACCACATCATCGTCGGCAAGGACGGGCATGCGAGCCTGAAGGGGCTGCGGCTGATCTGACCGGTGCTGAGTCCTGGCTGTCGGGCGAAGGCGCCGCGCTACTCCTTCAAGTGCTACTTCTTCAGCAGCACGATCTGCTCGCCGCCCTCCGGCACGCGCCACCATCGCTTCGGCTCGCGCTCCTCGAACCGCCAGGTCTGGCCGTTGGGCGATGCCAGCACCAATTCGCCCTTGTCGAGCCGCCAGACATTCGGATTGAGCCGCGTCATCGCGGGATCGCAGGGCTGCCGGATCGACAGGCGGTATTCGTCGAAGCCCTTCGTCGCCGTGTTGCTGAAATTCAGCGCACAAACCGGCTTCTCGGCCCTGACCATCGACCATTCGCCGGCGAGGTCGTCGACCGATCGCTTTGGCGCAAACACCGCCGCCGAGGCCGCCGTCTGCAGGAAATAGAGGCCTTCGCCCTTGCGTTCGCCTTCGAACATGCCGACTTCGACCTCGGTGAATTCGAACACCACACGGCCGCGTCCGTCGATCAGCTTCAGGGTCTCGTTGGCAAGCGTCCAGCCTGCAACATCCTTCAGCGGCGGGATCGCGTCGCCACACGCCGGATCGAACTCAAGCTGCGAGCCGGACCTGGCCGGCTCCGACTTGAAATTGAGGTTGCAGACCCGGTCGCGATCGGAATTGGACAATTCCCAGACACCGCTGACGCTGACAGGCTTGGCGCTGGCCTCCGGCTCCGGTTCGCCCGGCGCCTGCGCCAGCGCGTGACTGGCCATGCCGGCCAGCATCAGCCCAAGAAAGACAGCCCGCCGCATTTCCGGATGCCCCATCAACACGCGAGCCGCCTTCTAACACGCCCCTTGCGGCGAAATCACGCCGGCTTCCGGGCCGGGAACGGGGTTTCCGGAACCGGGGTCAGCGGCCCCTTGCCCGAGAACCAAGACTTCAGGTTGTCGACGACGAGCTGATCCATGGCCTTGCGGGTAGACGCCGACGCCGAGCCGAGATGCGGAAGCAGCACGACGTGATCCATGTCGATCAGTTCCTGCGGCACATGCGGTTCGTTCACGAACACGTCGAGCCCGGCCGACATGATGGTGCGGTCCTTCAGCGCCTGGATCAGCGCCGGCTCGTCCACCACCGAACCGCGCGCCATGTTGATCAGGATACCGTTCGGACCGAGTGCCTTCAGCACCTCGGCATTGATCAGGTTGCGGGTCGCTGCGCCGCCGGGCACGATCACCATCAGCGTGTCGACGTCCCGCGCCATGTCGAGCAGCTTGGGATAGTATTTGTAGGTCACGTCCGCCTGCGGATTGCGCGAGTGGTAGACCACCGGCACGCCGAAGGCTTCGAGCCGGCGGGCGATCGCCTTGCCGATTCGCCCCATTCCGACGATGCCGACGGTACGGTCGCGCAGCGTCGCCGGCGTCAGCCGGTAGCCGCCCTGCGGCCACTTGCCGGCCCGCAGATAGCGTTCGGCCTGCGGCAGTTCGCGCACGGTGCAGAGCAGGAGGCCGAGCGCCGTGTCGGCCACTTCCTCGTTCAGCACGTCCGGCGTGTTCGTGACGACGATCCCGTGTTCGCCGGCCCATTTCGCGTCGACGTGGTCATAGCCCACACCAAAGCTCGACACGATCTCGAGATTCGGGAATCGCGACATGAAGGCGCCATCGATCTTGTTGGCGGTATAGGCGATGGCGATGCCGCGAACCCGCGGCGCAAGCTCGTTGATGAAGGCGTCCTGGTCCTTCGCCTCGGACAGTTTATGCAGGGTCGCGAACGGTTCGATACCTCCGACCATGACCGGCTTGGTTTGTCCGATCAGCAAGATCTCGGCCCTGTCCGCGGCCATCGGCACTCTCCGTGTTTGATCCATGTCAAGAAATGGCGGCCGGATTCGGCCGCAATCCACCTATACTCACTTGGCGGCGCTCCGCAAAATCGACCGTCTCTATCGAGCCATCCGCGTTCCCAGCTCCATGAAAATCCATAGAGTCCAGGCGATCCGCAAGGCCATCCTCTATGCGGCTGCCGCCGTCGGCGTCTTCGTTTTTGCGGTTACGGAATCAGTGCACCCGCCGGGGGAAACGGCGCATGAGATGATCGAATGGCTCGGGATCGTGCTGATCGTCGCGTGCATTCTCGGCCGGACGTGGGCCTCGCTCTATATCGGCGGCCGCAAGATCGAGGAATTCGTGCAGACCGGCCCGTATTCGGTGATGCGCAATCCGCTGTATTTTTTCTCGTTCCTGGGCGCCGCGGGCGTCGGCATGCAGGTCGGCAGTGTCACGCTGGGCCTCGTCTGTGCCGGACTGGCCTGGCTTGTGTTCACTGTAGTCGTCCGCCAGGAAGAGAAGGTGCTGGAAGCGCGTTACGGCGCGACCTATCGCGACTACCTGTTGCGGGTGCCGCGCTTCCTGCCCAATCCCAGGCTTTGGCATGACGAGCCGACCCTGACGATCCGCCCGCCCCGCGTCCTTATGACTTTTGCGGATGCGCTGGTGTTTCTGCTCGCGGTACCGCTGGCGGAATTCTTCGAACACCTGCAGTCCACCGGCGTGATCCCGGTGCTGCTGCGCCTGCCTTGAGGTCAGCTGCGAACGACGATCGCGGCAGCGGCGCCAGCCATGGCGAGACCCGCAGTGCGGTTGACGGTCCGCAACGCCCGCGGTGACGTGAACATGCGGCGCGCATAGGCCGCCAGCAACACGTAGCCCGTGAGCACGACACTCACCACCAGCGCAACGATCACCGCAAGCTCGAGCATGTCCGTGACCGTCAGACGCGTCAGGTCGATCACCGTCGGCATCAGCGCAAGATAGAACAGCATGATCTTCGGATTGCCGAGCGACAGCAGCAGACCCGCGCCGAATAATTGCCGGCCCTGGCCGCGCACCGGCTCGGCCTTCAGCGGCGCACCGGACTCGCGCCACAGCTTCCAGGCGAGGAACAGGAGATAGGCTGCACCGACATACTTCACGATCAGGAAGACCGGCTGGAACAGCGCCGCCAGCGCTGCCAGCCCGAACATCGCGCAGCAGAGCCAGATCAGATCGCCGAGCACGAGGCCCGCGCAGAACGCCGCAATGCCGTCGGTACCCCGCGCCATGATGCGCGCGACGAGCGCCGCGATCGCCGGACCCGGCGAGATCACCGCGACCAGAAGCACCATAGCGAAGGTGAGAAACGCAACCTGCTCCATCGGATCAGACCAGCCAAAAACTATACCAACATCGTTACGGGCTGTTCGAGATAGCCCTTGAACGCGGCGAGCAGTTGCGCGCCGAGCGCGCCGTCGATGACGCGGTGATCGCACGACAGCGTCACCGTCATCTGGCTCTCGAACCGCACACCGCCATTTTCCGCCTCGACCGGACGCCGCTGCGCGGCGCCAACCGCAAGGATGGTCGACTGCGGCGGGTTGATGATCGCGGAGAAGTCACGCACGCCATACATGCCGAGATTGGAGATAGCGCTGACGCCGCCCTGATATTCTTCGGGCTTCAGCTTCCTGTCACGGGCACGCTCGGCCAGCGTGCGCATCTCGTTCGAGATCGCGCTCAGCGATTTGCCATCGGCAACGCGAATGACCGGTGTCATCAGCCCGCCATCGAGAGCGACCGCGACGCCGACATCGGCGCGGGCAAAGCGCAGGATGCGGTCCTCGGCGTAGATCGCATTGGCCTCCGGAACACGCCGCAGCGCCAGCGCCAGCGCCTTGATGACAAAATCATTGAGCGAGAGCTTGTAGCCGCCCTCGCCTTCCGGCGCCGCGGCATTCGCCTCGCTGCGCACCTTCATCAGGGCATCGAGCGTGACATCGGCGGTCAGGTAGAAATGCGGAATGGTCTGCTTGGCGACGGTCAGCCGCGCCGCGATGGTCGAGCGCATGCCGTCGAGCGGCACCTCCTGGAACGGCACGTCGCGGTACAGCCCAAGGATATCCGAGGCGGATGGTCCTTCGGCGACAGCGCGCCGTCCCGGCGTTCTGGCGATCCTCGTCTCCACGTCTCGCGCGACAATGCGGCCATGCGGACCGGACCCGGTGATCCGGGTCAGGTCGATCCCGTTCTCGCCGGCCAGCCGGCGCGCCAGCGGCGTCACCGTGATGCCGCCCGCAATCCGCGCCGGTCCGAAATTGCGTTCCGGGGTGCGGACCTCGCGGAACGGATCCAACTGGATGGGCGCTGACGGCCGCCCCGATGCCCGCTCGTCCCCGCGCAGGCGGGGACCCAGTTCTTGACTCTGGAGTCCCGCTTTCGCGGGAATGACCGGTTGAGAGGCCGGCGATGCGACCGGTGCCACCGCCTTCGGCTGCGCGACCTCACCCTCACCGAGGATAACCGCGACCACGGCACCGACCTTGGCGACCTCGCCGACCTGGAAGTTGATCGTCGACAAGGTGCCGCCGAACGTCGCCGGCACCTCCATCGAGGTCTTGTCGGTCTCGATCTCGAACAGGTTGTCACCCGGCGCGATGATGTCGCCCGCGTTCCTGAACCATTTGATGATCTTGCCTTCGGCGACAGTCTCGCCGAGCTGCGGCATCAGCACGTCCATGAGCAGATTCCGAGAGCGAAGTTGATGTTCTTCACCTCCCCCCTTGCGGGGGAGGTCGTCGCGCAAAGCCCGGCGGGAGGGAGGTTATCGATGGAGCGCGAAGGCGACAGCCACCCCCCTCCCCAACCCTCCCCCGCAAGGGGGGAGGTCCCTCTCGGTCTGCGGCGCGTCATGACACCCGTCACCAAGCCACCGACACATATTGCGTTTCGAGGAACTCCATCAGCCCCTCATGAGCGCCCTCGCGCCCGATGCCGGACTGCTTCATGCCGCCGAACGGCGCGGCCGGATCGGAGACAAGCCCGCGATTGAGGCCGATCATGCCGAAATCGAGCTTCTCCGAGACGCGCATGCCGCGGCCCAGGTCCTTCGTGTAGAGATAGGCGACGAGACCGTATTCGGTGTCGTTGGCGCGCTTGATCGCTTCGTCCTCGGACTTGAAGGTCTGGATCGAAGCCACCGGCCCGAAGATTTCCTCGTTCAGCATCTTCGCCGAGTCGGGCACGTTGGTGAGCACGGTCGCCGGGTAGAAGAAGCCCGGACCATCCGGCGTCTTGCCGCCCGTGAGAAGCTTGGCGCCCTTGGCCAGCGCATCGTCGACCAGCTCGATCACCTTGTCGCGGCCTTCCTTGTTGACCAGCGGCCCAAGGTTGATGCCATCGTCGAGACCGTTGCCCATCTTCAGGGCTTCCATCTTGCCGGTGAGCTTTTTGGCGAATTCGTCGTGCACCGTCTCGTGTACATAGAAGCGGTTCGCCGCCGTGCAGGCCTCGCCCATGTTGCGCATCTTGGCGATCATCGCGCCTTCGATCGCCGCATCGATATCGGCGTCCTCGAACACGATGAAGGGCGCGTTGCCGCCAAGCTCCATCGCCGGCTTGATGATGTTGTCCGCCGCTTCACGCAGCAGCACACGGCCGACTTCGGTCGAGCCGGTGAAGGAGATGACCCGCACGCGGGGGTCATGCAGCATCGCACCAACCACCTTTCCGGAGGAGCGCGAGGGAATCACGTTGACGACGCCGGCCGGCACGCCGGCTTCTTCCAGAATCGGCATCAGCGCCAGCATGGTCAGCGGTGTATCGGAGGCGGGCTTGAGGATCACGGGACAGCCGGCCGCAAGCGCGGGGCCGATCTTGCGGGTCGCCATCGCCGCCGGGAAATTCCACGGCGTCACCAGGACCGCAATGCCGGCCGGCTTGTGCTGAACCAGAATGCGCGCGCCCGAAGCCGGCGCGGTGGAGAGCGAGCCGAGGTTGCGCACGGCCTCTTCCGCATTCCAGCGGAAGAATTCCGCGGCATAGGCGACTTCCGCGCGCGAATCCGGCAACGCCTTGCCGTTCTCGACCGTGATCAGCTTCGCCAGCCGTTCGGCGTCGCGCATGATCAGTTCGAACGCCTTGCGCAGGATCTCGCCGCGCTCGCGCGGCTTCTTCGCCGCCCAGCCCGGGAACGCGGCCTCGGCCGCATCAAGCGCGGCGATGGCATCCTCGACGGTCGCGCTGGCGACCGAGGCGACCGTCCGCTCGGTGGCCGGATCCGTCACGTCGAAGCGCTGGCCGTCGGACGCTTTCCGCCACTTGCCGCCGATCCACAGGTCGGTCGGAACATTGGCGAGAAGATTTTCGTACATGGAATATCCTTACGTTTCTTCAGTCGGCTATCAGTCTTGTCGCGGCGCTTGCGGCCCCGGGGCCCAGAGAACGTCGAGTGAAAATGTGTGCGCCTCGAAAGGCGGCGCGGTAACCGAATCATCGTCCCTGAACGTGGCGGCGAGTAACCACTTGCCTCCCGTCAAAGCCAGCACCTCGAGAGTCCGCGCAATCGGATCGACGTACCAGCAATAACTGACCCCGCAGGCGGCATAAACGGCGAGCTTGTCGGTCCGGTCGATCGCCTGCGTCGATGGTGAAAGAACTTCACATAACCAGTCCGGCGGTGTTTCGATGAATGCGGTCTCCGGAAACGGGATCAGGCGTTCGCGCCGCCAACCACCGATATCGGGCACGACCACATCCGCGCCAAGATGCAACTCCGGCTCGACGATGAAGATCCAGCCGCCGGGACCGCCACGGCCACGGCCGAACGGCAAGGACAACTCCGTCTGGAGTTCGCCGGCGGCGACGCCATGCCGAGGCGTCGGCCGCGGATGCGCATGCAGCACACCGAAGATGATCTCGCCGACCATGTTTTTCGGCAAAGCCTCGATGTCCGCATAGGTCGCAGGGCGTATCTTTGGCTGCCGCATGGACGCGCGCTAACTCCCAAGTGACCGCTTCACCGTCTCCGCAATCCGATCGACCGTCGGCAGAACGGCGTCCTCCAGCAGATCCGCTGACGGCAGCGGAATGTGCGGCGTCGTGATCCGCACCGGCGGGCCGTCGAGATCGTAGAACGCCTCGTCGGCGACGATGGACACGATCTCGGCGCCCCAGCCGCAGAGCCGCGGGTTCTCCTCCACCGTAAACAGACGGTGCGTGCGGCCGACCGAGCCGAGGATCGTCTGCGTGTCGAGCGGCACCAGCGAACGCACGTCGACAACCTCGCAGTCGATGCCGTGTTCCGCCTTCAGCCTTTCGGCGGCTTCGATCGCGCGCGGCACCATGAGTGCAAGCGCGAGGATCGTCGCGTCCTTGCCGGGCCGCACGATCTTCGCCGTGCCGAGGGCGTCGACGATCTCGCCGTCCGGCACCTCGCCCTTGGTCGCATACAGCGACTTGTGCTCGAAGAAGATCACCGGGTCGGGATCGCGCACCGCAGCCGCCAGCAGGCCGATCACATCCCGCGGTGTCGACGGCGCGACCACCTTCAATCCGGGGATCATCATGCACCAGTTCTCGACGCTCTGCGAATGCTGCGCGCCGAACCGCGAGCCCGCGCCATTGCCGGTGCGCACCACCAGCGGACACTTCACCTGCCCGTTGGTCATGTAGCGGCTCTTCGGGAATTCGTTCGCGATGTAATCGAAGCACACCGCGATGAAGTCCGAGAACATGATTTCGGCGATCGGCTTGAGCCCGGTCATCGCAGCGCCCATGGCAGCACCGAGAATCGCCTGCTCGGAGATCGGCGTGTCGCGCACGCGCAACGGGCCGAACTGCTCGTACAAACCGACGGTCGCCTTGAACACGCCACCGGCCTTCGCGACGTCCTCGCCGAGGAACACCACGTCTTCGTCGCGGGACATCTCCTGCGCGATACCGCGGATCACCGCATCGCGGTAAGTCAGTTCCGCCATGCGAAGCCCCCATCGGCATAAACGTCGGTATGGATGATATCGAGCGGTGGCGGCGGCGACGCCTTACACGCCTCCGTTGCCTCGTCGACTTCGCGCTTGATGCCGGCCTCGATGCCCTGCATGACCTCGGGGTCGATGCCGAATTCAAGAAGCCGTTCGCGATAGA
>JAEWHY010000465.1 GCA_023387555.1 Pseudomonadota bacterium | reverse complement strand
TTTACCACCTGAGCGAATTCGTATGCTCGCCGGTAACGTTCCGCGTGCCGGTAATGGGCGTCCCTGCTGAAATTATACGCCTCTTCGTCCTGCCCGGATGTGACCAGGTTCCAGCCGGCGCGTCCGCCGCTCAGATGGTCGAGCGACGCAAACTTGCGCGCGACGTGGAACGGCTCGTTGTAGCTGGTCGATGCGGTCGCGACGAGGCCGATGTTCTTGGTCGTCACGGATAGCGCGGACAGGAGCGTAATGGGCTCGAAATTGGCGATATACTGGGCGGAGCGGCTCAGGGCATCCATATGCGCCTTGCGGACACAAACATTGTCCGCGAGGAAAATCATATCGAATTTTCCGCGCTCGGCGGTCTGTGCGATCGCGGCGTAATGCTGAAGGTTTATCCCGGCATCGGCCTGGGCTTCCGGGTGACGCCAGGATGCGACGTGATGCCCGGTCGGATTGAAAAATGCCCCCAACCGCATCTTTCCTTCGCGTGTCGCCATAGTTCAGCCTCCCGGTACTGATGGTTCTTATCTTTTTTGCAGAAAAATGAGCATGCTCAAAGACTGTCTTTGGCAGCTCTGCTTGTCAACATCCGACCGGTCGGGGGTGAACCCGCCGCGTCGACCTAGGAGTGCGTCCGAGGCCGCGTCTACGCCGTGCGCGCCTTAGCGCCCTTTCGTCCGCGTCTTTGCAATGCGGCAGGAGCGGGAGAGAGTCCATTGATGGCGAGGCCCAAGGTTTTGGCAAGGCGGCGAAGCCCGGTCTCCAGACTGGCTTCGCCGCCTGCAAGCCAATGTCTCAGTTCGACCTGATAGATGCAAAACAGCATCCAGCCGACGGTATGCGCCGGTTCCGGTGTTCTGATCGACTGGGTTTCCATCGCAAATTCGACAGCCCGAACCATCAAGCCAATGACTTGTTCGCGCGTTGTCCTGAAGCGATCGGCCTGCTGACCGGAATCATAGAACATCATCTCGCGCAGCATCAGCTTGGAAAGGTCCGGCTGTTTCCGGAAATAATCGTAATGGCTCCGCGATATCGCGAGCAGATTGTCGATGAGCGAATTCTGGCGCGAGATGTTTGAATCCGCCTTCCGCGTGGCCTGTTCCAGATCTTCGTTCGCGATGAGGAAAAGGAGATCGCGCTTGTTGTCGGCATAGGTGAACACCGTCCCCATCCCGACGCCGGCACGCAGCGCTATCTCGCGCGTCGTCGTTTCATCGTAGCCGCGGGAGATGAAAAGTTCGCGCGCCGCCGCTTTGATGCGCAGCAGTTTGTCCTGCTTGTTGCGTTCTCTTTTGCCGATGAACGGTTCTGAGGTTTCGGCCACGGGACCCGCTGGGTGAGGTGAAGGCGGACGTGTTGTGTTGCGGCAATCGCCGGCGAAATTCAAGTGGTAGTCCTTGACGCATACTGCCCGAACGCAGAAAAATGAACGCGATCAATAATCAGGGAACGTCGGGTGCCGGGGGCATATAGGCGAGCGCCTGGCCGCCCAGCGGGCCGGCAGCCGTGCCAAAGCCTCCGGTCTGCCGCTCGACACCGCGTCTCCGGCCATGGCCTTCTTGTGGGCTTGCTCCCAAGACTTGCGAACGAGGCATTGTTTGTGGGTGGTGGTCAGACAGGCATTGTGGCTGTCGCGGCTCAGGGCCATGTCCGAGGAAGGCAAGCGCCTTCCCCGCGATCGTCATCGGCTGCTCGGACCGTCAGCCCGGCGCCGGTCGTCAGCATTATATTGCTGGCCGCAACTCACTTGAACGGAACGGCTCCGGCGTTCACCGACAATTTGACGATGTCGCCCTCTACGGCTCCGACGAGTTGCCGCTCGATGTAGTGGTGATGCTGATCGGAGCTGTCGCTTTTGGTCAGCTTGATCCGGTCGCCATCGACCCGGTCGACAGTCCCAACAGCGGCGCCGTCTTTCCCAATGACTTTCATATGTTCTCTGATCTCTGCCATGTCGTAGCCTAAGCCTCCGGATCACCGCTTTGCCGATAGAGGCGTTCGGTGGTCTGGTCGCCGACATGCTGTGCTTCACGACGGCGCCGATAATGACTTGCGCCCCAGATCAGCGCTGCCAGCAGAAGCAACGCACCGATGCCATAGAGAAGTTCGAAACCCATTTTCTCGTGCTCTATCGACGTGCCACTCTTGGTGAAACAACAAGAGTGCGCCGCATCGGTTCCACGGCCTCCTTGCTGGAACCATCAATCGCTGCCATCGGTTGATGGTTTTGAACGAAAATGAGGTCAGCTATGGCAGTTGCCAATTATCGGGTGGTTCGCGCGGGCGAGGGTTGGGCCATCGAGCGCGATGGGCTCCGCGAAGGAGACTATCTCAGCAAGGAAGCCGCACTGGAGGCGATCGTGGCTGCCGCGAGCAACACGATCAGGAACGGCGACGGCGTGCGGATCGAGGTGCCCGAACGGGTCATCGGGGAGGCATCGCTCGGCGTGCCGTCCGGTGCCTAGCCGCTTCTGCCATCACACAGGTCCGTGCCGCGGGTCGGTCGTATTGCCTGTCGGAGAGGAGTGTGCCGCCGCTATGCGGCCTTTTTCTTGCGGGTCCGGGCCGCCTTTTTGGCTGAGCGCGATCGGGCAGCTGCCGGCCGCTTGGCCGATGCCTCACCGCCGAGGCGGCCTCCTTTCCTGGCCGGGGAATGGTCTTCGGACTTGCCACGGCCGGAGCCGCTTTTCTTCCCGCCATGGGTCATCTTGTTGACGGTCGCCCAGGCGCGCCGTTCGGCTTCGCCGCGAGAAACGCCGCGGTGCTCGTAGCCTTCCTCGATATGTTCGGCCTGCCTTTTCTGCTTGTTCGTATAGCTCGATTTGTCTCCGCGGGGCATCGTGCCCTCCTGCGTGAAAGTTAGCCGTTGCCTTCGCCCCATTATTCTTGGAACGGAGGGCGCGGGACCAAGGTTCCTGATCGCCACTGCAAACTCGACGGCGCAGTGAGCCGACCCGGTGTTGAGGCGGCGGCGGAACCGCTGCAGCGCGCTTAAGGTTAGTGCGTCAACAAGGAGGCGCAGGATGCCGGTAACACATAGCCACGATCGCTTTGCGCGTGCCGCCGAACAGACGGCGGCGGCCCAGCGTGCGATCCAGCAGAATATCGATCGGAAGGACAAGGCTAGGCCGTCGGAAAAGAAGCAGGGCGCAATGCAGGCTGGCGCTCGCCGCTATCCGGAGCCGCCGCTGCCGGCCCAACACATTGCAAAGCCAGGCGAGGAAGCGAGGCTCGATCTCGCGCCGATGTACGATGCGCCCCATTACAAGGGCTCGGAAAAGCTGAAGGACAAGGTCGCGTTGATAACGGGCGGCGATTCCGGGATCGGCCGCGCCGTCGCGGTGCTGTACGCGCGGGAGGGCGCCGATATCGCGATCGCCTATCTCAGCGAGCACGAAGACGCCGCGGTCACAAAGCAGGCCGTGGAGAAGGAAGGGCGCAGATGCATCGTCATCTCAGGTGACGTCGCCGATCCGGAATTCTGCCAGGAAGCCGTCAGCCGCACGTTGAGGGAATTTGGCCGCCTTGACGTGCTCGTAAACAACGCAGCCTTTCAGGAGCACGTGGAGGAGTTCCGGGATCTGACGGCCGAGCATTTCGACCGGACTCTGAAGACGAACCTCTATGGTTATTTTCACATGGCCCAGGCGGCGGTGCCGCACATGAAAGAAGGGTCCGCGATCGTGATGACCGGATCCGTGACCGGACTGCTTGGCAACGATCGGCTGCTCGATTATTCGATGACGAAGGGCGGCATTCATGCGTTCGTGCGCTCGCTGGCAACGCATCTCGTGGATAAAGGCATTCGCGTGAATGCGGTTGCTCCCGGCCCGGTCTGGACGCCCTTGAATCCGGCCGATCGGGACGCGAAGGCGGTCTCGAAATTCGGAGCCGACACGCCGATGAAGCGGCCGGCTCAACCGGAGGAAATCGCACCAGCGTTCGTCTTCCTCGCTGCGCCAAGCTGCTCCAGCTACATCACGGGTGAAATTCTGCCGATTATCGGCGGTTATTCAGGCGGCTGATCCGGGCGGGCGGTCCCTTGGTGGTGATCGCGCCTAGCCCTTCCGGCCTTCGCCTCGAACTCGCGCCTCCGAAAGCGTGAGTCCGACATCTGTTACTTCGAGATAATCACCCGACTGGTGCCCGCCCGGGACAACACATGGGCGGTCACATCCTGTGCGTAGCGATGCAGCCGTATGGTGACGTAGGAGTCGCCGAGACTGAGGTTGTGGAGGATCACCTCGTCCAGGAATTCGGGCAGCACCGGGTCACGAAAATGGATCTCGTCTTCCTGCTGTTTGAGGTGGAGGCCCACGGCACTGCCGACCAGGCCGAACAAGGCCGCTGCCGCCCATGCCTGCGGCGAGCAGGCGACAGGATAGGGGGTCGGTGCCCGATTGGGTCGTCGATTGAAACCACAAAACAGCTCCGGCAACCGCGACGCCTCCTGATGCGTTGCCGCGTCATAGACCGCGGCGAGCACGCGGCAGGCTTCCTCCTTCAATCCATATCGCGCAAAGCCCATTCCGATCAGCGCGTTGTCGTGCGGCCAGACCGACCCGTTATGATAGGACATGGGATTGAAGCGCGCCTGCTTCCCCGCCAGCGTCCGGATGCCCCAACCGCTGAATGAATCCGGCTTCAACAGGCGTGCGGCGACCCTCGCAGCGCGTTTCGGAGATGCGATGCCGGCAAACAGGGCATGGCCTGCATTCGAGGTCACAACCCGGCAGGGTTGTTTGCGGCCGTCGAGCGCCAGCGCGTAGGTGCCAAGCTCCTCGCACCAGAACTTGGCCTCGAACTCCTGCCGCAGGAGTTCCGCTTCCATCGACAGTCGGGTCGCTGTGTCGGACAGTCCGAGCCTGCGCGCCATCAAAGCGGCGTTCAATTTGGCGCCGAATACGTAGCCCTGCACTTCGCACAATGCGATGGGACCGGTCGGAT
>JAEWHY010000455.1 GCA_023387555.1 Pseudomonadota bacterium | reverse complement strand
CCCCCTCCCCAACCCTCCCCCTTTCAGGGGGAGGGAGAGGACCGTGCGTGTTGTTATGAGTAATGCAAAGCGCACCCACCGCATCGAACAGCGCCCGTACTTCGCTTTCCGCGATACCCCGCGTGATGAACACCAGACGGCTGCGCCGATCCGCGTCCGGCCACCCCTGCAGCTCGGCGGGCGGATGCGCCAGATGCTGCACGAACTGCACCACGACCGGTCCACTACAGCCCGCTACGGCGAGCAAGCCCTTGGCGCGCAGGATGTCGCCACCGCGCAGCGCCAGCAGCGTATCCATCGCGCGCGCCACCACGGCCCACGGCAACGGATCGTCGAACGTCAGCGTGAAACTCGTAATGCCATCGCTGTGGGCGGCGGGCTCAACCGCATCCGCATGAAATTGCGGACCGGCCTGTGCCGCGGTGAACACTGAGGGATCGACGCCGCCGTCACGCGCCGTCACGATCCGGGCCCGCGGGTTGAGCGCGCGGAGCCGCTCCGTCACGGCTTCAGCAGCAGCCGGTGCGGCGATGTCGGTCTTGGACACGACCAATGTATCGGCAAGCACCACCTGCTGCCGCGCTTCGGCAAACGCATCGAGCGTCGTCAACCCGTTCACCGCATCGGCGACCGCGATAACGGAATCGACGTGGCATTCGCCGCCAAGCGCACGATCGGTCGCGAAGGTGCGCAGGATCGGACCGGGATCGGCGAGCCCCGAAGTTTCGATCACCACCCGCCTGAAATGGGGAACAAGTCCGCGCTCGCGATCGGCGATCAGCTTGCGCAAGGCCACCTGCAGGTCGGAGCGCACATTGCAGCACAGGCAGCCGTTGCCGAGCAGGATCGTCTCGTCCGCACTCATGCGCAACAGCGCATCATCGATCCCGGCCGCACCGAATTCGTTGACCACGATGGCGGTGCCGTGCCCCTCCGCACTCCCCAGGAAATGCTTGACCAGCGTCGTCTTGCCAGCCCCGAGGAAGCCGGTGACCACCACCACCGGAATCCGCGCGCCGCGCTCATGCCGCAAGCGGCGGCCGAACGGTCCGGCGGAGGACGAGAGGAAGAGTTGCTGCATCTACCTGCCGCGGATTCGCGTCCGCTCGTCCCCGCGAAGGCGGGGACCCAGAATCAAGAACACGGGATTCCCGCCTTCGCGGGAATGAGCGGAGTTTAGAACTGCCGTCACAGCCACCAACTAGAATTCCATCTCCAGGACATAGAGCCCGCCGACGTGGCGATCGACCGTGTAGACGATCCCGCGCTCGTCCACGAACACATCGTTGAGCTGGATGGTGCCGCGCGGCGCGAGCGGCGGCGCTTCCGGCACGAAGGTGGCGATTTCTTTCGGCTGGTACGGATTGGCAATGTCATAGGCCCGCACACCGCCATTGAAGAACGTGCCGATCACCACCTGGTCGGAGAACCAGGCGTGTGGCGAGGGCACATTCTCGTGGATGTTATGCGCGCCGAAGCGCCCGCCCCTGCTCTTGAACGCATCGTAGGGCAACGGACAGGTCGAGATCGGCACCGGATTGGTCTCGTCGCGCCCGTCGAGGATCCAGATCAACTTCGGCCAGTCGGCGGCATCGTCCACCACCGACTCGTCGGTGACCACCAGCAGCCCGCGGTCGAACAGCGGCATGATGGTGTGCGTGAAGCCATGATAGGGTGGCGAGTTGTCCCAGCGCGCGATCGGCTTCGGCCGCGACATGTCGGAAATATCCATGATGAACATGCCGCCGTCGATATAGCCGAGATAGCAGCGGTCCGGCCGCTGCGGATAGACATTGGTATTGTGCGCGCGAAAGCCCATGTCGGTGAGCGGCTTCTGATGGCGCACGGGCGGCGGCGCATTGTCGCCTTCGCGCGTGCCGGGCATCCACCAGCGTCCGACCTCGACCGGCTTCGACGGATTGCGCACGTCGAAAATCTGGTAGCACTGATCGTCAAGCGGATGCGTGGCTTTGAAGTCGGCGGCACCGGACGCCATGTGGACATAGTTTCCGTCGCAGAACCACAATTGGTGGACGCCGCGCGAATAGGGGCCGGAGCGGTCGACAAAGGCGATCGACCTCGGCTGTTCCGGCACGGAAATGTCGAACAATTCGAAACCGGCCGGCTTCTGCCCGACTTTCTGGCACTGATAGGCCACCGCCATGATGTCGCCGGTGATCTCCAGCGAATTCGAGCGCATGAAGCTTTCCGGCAGATCGGTCTGCACCACGATCCGGGGATCGCGCGGATTGGTGACATCGACCGCGGTGAAATTCTTCGGCGCGCTTTCATGCGCCAGCCAGATGATGCGGCGACCGTCCCTGGCGACCTGTACCGCCATGCCCTCCCCCATCCCGCCGAAACCGGCGAGTTCGTGATGGCCGAGCAGCTTGAAATTCCAGAGGATGGAGTCGGACGACTTGAGCGGACTTGCGGGCATTGACGATCTCCGAAGGGACATTTCATCCGCTCGCCCCGCAAATGCCAGGACGAGCGGGTTTTGTCTTAGGGCCGTGATCAGGCCCCGGACCTTGCCTGTTCCATCAAGTCGGGCCGCAGCGCCTTCTTCCAGTCCGGGATCGCGGAGATGCGCTTGGCCTTGAGAAGGATCTCGGCCTCGCCCTGCATGTAAGGCGCAAGGTCGTCCGGGAATCCGGGATTGACCTCGACGCGCGACAGCGCCTTCTGGAAGGTCTCGGGCGACATCTTGTAGCCCTTCTCGGTGTAGAAGCCGTAGATCGCATCCGCGACCTTCTTGGGCTGCTCCCGGAAGTCCTTCGCAACGTCCAGCCACGCCTGAAGATAGGCAACCACCGCCTTCGGGTTCTTTTCGACAAAGTCCGGCGTCGCCGCCATAAACACCGGCATTTTGTCGTAGGGCGAGAAATCGGTGAGGATGTCGGCGATCCCGTCAGCTTCGGCGATCGCGTTGTAGGGCTCGACCGGCACCGCGGCATCGATGGTCTTGGCCGCGAGCGCCGCGACCATATCGTTGACGTTCATTCGCACTTCCTGCCAGTCGCCTTTCTGCAGGCCGGCCTTCGGCGCGATGGTATTGGTGAAGATATTGGCGGTCGAGGCACCGACCTGGTTGCCGATCTTCTTGCCCTTGAGGTCGGCGAC